>CALEZI010000050.1 GCA_937928755.1 uncultured Rhodanobacteraceae bacterium
AGGCGAAGGTTCCTCCCTACGACTGAGCCTTGCGCTCCACGCCTGCTGCCGCCAGCTGGCGTAGGGCGGATCCGCCACCGGCTTGCTTTTGTGGGTCCAGACTTGTCTGGACGCTTCTCCCTGGAGCGAAGCCACAGCGTCCAGACAAGTCTGGACCCACAACAGCAAAGTCTGGACCCACAACAGCAAAGTCTGGACCCACAACAACAAAGGCGAGCCGCCGCAGGCGAAGGTTCCTCCCTACGACTGAGCCTTGCGCTCCACGCCTGCTGCCGCCAGTTCGGCCAGGTATCGCTGCCAGTAGTCGCCCTGGTGCGCGCCGAGCTCGTAGAGGAAGGTCCACGAGTAGATGCCGGTGCTGTGGCCGTCGTCGAACTCCAGTACCACCGCGTAGTTGCCCACCGGGTGGATGCCCTTGATGTTGACCGCCTCCTTGCCGACCTGCAGCACGCGCTGATCCGGTCCATGGCCCTGAACCTCGGCGGACGGGCTGAATACCCGCAGCAACTCGCACGGAAGGCGAAATACTTCGCCAGTGTCGAAGGCGACTTCGAGCACGCGTGAGCCTTGATGCAGGCGCAGATCGGTCGGTTGCGGCATTGGCGAGTGCGCCGGTGATGGAATCCGCAATTATGCCGCGACCGGCGCGTGCAGGCTTCCCGATTGATGCCGCGTCCCGCCCCTGTTCAACCCCGATGCGCTCGGCTAACTTGGCACGTCCACTCGCAACCCGCGATCGCCCGTGTTCTTCCGCCGCACGATCCCGCACGAAGCCGAGTTCCGGCGCTTGATCGAGCGCTGGAGCGGGTATGTGCGCAAGACGCTGCATACCCTGGACCCGCGTCGCAGCGAGTCCGATCTGGAAGAAATCGAGCAGGAAATCCGCTTGCGCCTGTGGCAGGTGATGAGCCGTGAGAGGACTTGGGACAAGCCTGCGTCCTTTATTCGCAGTGTGGTGTTGAGCGTGGCAATCGACGCGGCACGTCGTCGGCAGGTTCGCGGCGGCGATTCCGAGCACATAGGCCTGGACCATCTGGAACCCTGGTCGACGGGCGAGACGATTGATCCGACCGGCGCCATCGAGGATCGAACGCAACTGCTGTCGGTGCTGGAGGCACTGCAGCGAGTCGATCCGGAAAAGGCGCAAGCTCTGGGATTGCACCTGCAGGGATTCACGACGCTGGAGATCGGAAACCTGCTGGGCTGGACCGAAGCCAAGGCCCGCAACATCGTTTACCGCAGCCTCGACGCCTTGCGCGCCGAGGCCAAAGCACCAGAGGCAGCAACTCGTGAACATGGCAACTGATCAGAACCGTGCAGCGTTGATCGAACTGGCCGAAGGCAGACTCGCGCCTGCGCAGCGTCGCGAGCTGGTTTTGCGCGCCTTGCGCGATCCGCAACTGGCGGTCGACATGCAGCTGGCGCTACGCCTGGCCGACGGCGGTGCCGAGTTGGCGCGCGACTGGATTGCGCTTGCGACGCGTCCTGCAGCAGCCGAGCGCAGCGAATGGTGGCGTCCGTTGGCCGGCGTGACCGCCAGCCTCGCGATCATCGCAGCGGTCATGACCATGCCGCGTTTGCCGCAGACCGATCCGGGCGTTGCCTCGTCGGTCGCACAGATGCAGCAGTCGCTGCCCGACCGCATCGGCGCTGCCTCGTTCGAGGCGTCCTCGGATCTGTTCGGCGGCAGTTTCGAGGCGGATTGACGCGCTCAACCCAGCGCCGCTGCCGTGCACACCACGGCCAGCAGCATCGCCACATGCCCTGGCCACAGTCGCTGGAAATAGGCATTCCCGGCGCGGTGCGCCAGGAACATCTTGGTGCAAAGGTTGCTGGTAAAGCCGAGGACCAGCGCCCAACGTGCGGCATCCACGCTGATTGTCGACAAACTGACCAGTTGTCCCATCGACAGGGTCACGGCATGCACGTCCGCCAGACCAGCGCTGGCGGCCGCAATCCAGATGCCGTAGGCGCCAAGCCATTCCTTCAATCCAGCCGACAGCAGCAGAACCGCGCCGAGCAGACCGGCGAAGATCAGGGCCTCGATCGGGTCGAACGGGCGTCCGCCGCTGCTGTCCGGGTCGGCGCTGGTGCCGCGCGCTCGCCGCGCCAGTATCCACGTCGCCAGCATCGCGACCAGGGTGCCGGCCAGCAACATCGGCCACACCGCCTGCAACAGCGACAGTGAGGTGCTGGCAAGCAACACCGTCATCAGCAACGTGGTGGTAATGCTGCTGGCCATGCCGGCGGCTGCGGCGCCCTCGATGCGTGCCGGATCGTGCGCCGCACGCTGGCCCATGGCGGCGATGGTCGCAGAACTGGACACGAAACCGCCGACGAATCCCGCCAGCGGCAGCCCGATGCCGGGCCCGAATACCCTCAGCGCCACATGACCGCCGGCACCGATGGCCATGATCGCCACGACGATCGCCCATAACTTGCGGATCTCGATCACGCCCCAGGGATCGATGGTGCCGGCGGGCAGCAATGGCAGCACGATCAAGGCGGAAGCCAGCAACAGCAGGCCGTCGTGGATTTCCTGCGGCGTCAGCAGCGCCTGCGAAAAATGGTGCAACTTCGACTTGCCGGCGAGCAGGATGGCGACGCTGACGCCGAGCATGGCCGCCAGAGCCGGTTCGGTTTGCGCCAGCACGCCGAGCAGGTAAGTCAGCAGCAGTGCGATTTCGGTGGTCAGGCCCGGATCGTCGCTGCTCGAGCGCACATAGGACAGCAACGCGGCCAGCCCGACGAATCCTCCGGCGAGCAGCATCAGCGGTAAACCGAGGTGGCTGCCGACGGCGCCCGTCAGTGCGACCAGGGTGAAACTGCGTACGCCCGCGGCGCCGCGATCGGCGCCACCGCCTTTGTTGCGCTCGCGCTCGATGCCGATCAGCAAACCAAGCCCGAGTGCGACGACGAATCCAAACAGCACATCCAGAGTGGGGAAGGATTCCATCGTCGCCCGGTCGCCTGCGGCTTGCCCGCGTCGAGTCTACGTGCGCCGATGCCGCTCGTGCGCGACTGGCGCCGCGCCGCCGCGCATTGGAAGCGCCTTCAATCCTGCTCGGTTATGCTCCGCGACCGGTTTCAATCTGAAGGGCGATGAGATCATGAGAGTTCGTGGTGGCTGCCTCGCAATTCTGGCTGGCGCGCTGATCGGTTTCGCGGCCAGCGCCGAAGAACCGCCGGTTCACGCGGCGCCGTCGGCTGCGACGCCGGCGAACGCGGACGGTTTGCCGTCCTGGGCGCCCGGGCCGATGCTGCCGGAGCAGCAGGCGCCGATCGAGGGCCGGGTGGTCGCGCGCAATCTGGGTCTGGCATTCACGCTGCCGAAATCCTGGCGCGCCGACGATGTCAGTTGGCGCGAACTCGATGCCACCGATGCCAAGTCGCTGAACCCGATGGCGGAGTCCGGCCTGGTCGTGGAACTCGCCGAAGACGGCGGCAGCGTGCGTTTGCTGGCACTTTACCGGGTGCCCCTGGAGCAATGGCGTGCCGCCGAGCGCATCGGCAAGGCCGGGCCCGGTCGCATCGCCATGGTCGAGCCCAACAAGGGTTATGTGGTGGTGCGGCCAGTCGACGCTGCAGGCCCCGGCCGGTTCGCCACCTTGCGTCTGGATCTCGACGACGCCATCGGCACGCTGGCGCTGTTCGACGCCCACCACGACGAGCGCCACCTGCTGGCTAAGCTCGGTTCATCGTTCAACGGCACGCTGGCCGACGGCTCCACCGTGGCTCTGCAACTGGAGCCCCACGGCAAGCTCAAGCTGAGCTTCAGCAAGGGCCCGCGCGAGGTCAGCGGCAGTTGGGTGCAGCGCGATTCGCAGGTCATCGGGCAGTTGTTCGGCCAGGGACCTGACGTCAATCCGGCGCTGCTGTTCCATTACGACGGCGTCGGTCTGATCGTGATGAAATGGGATCAGAAGGTGTTCGGCAACATCGGCAGCCGGCTGGATCGGCCAGAGTGAATTTCCGGCAGCACCAGCAGCGCCAGTGGTGGCTGCTGCTGGCGTTCGCCGTGGTGCTGCTCGGTGCCGGCATCGGTCTGCGCGATCCATGGCCGGCGGACGAGCCGCGTTTCGCGCTGGTCGCCAAACAGATGGTGGACAGTGGCGAGTGGCTGTTCCCGCATCGCGGCAACGAGTTGTACTCGGACAAGCCGCCGATGTTCATGTGGATGCAGGCGGCCGGTTACACGCTGACCGGCTCCTGGCGCATCGCCTTCCTGCTGCCTTCGCTGTTGTCCGGTCTGTTGACGCTGCTGCTGGTGCACGATCTGGCGCGCCGACTGCACGGTCGCAAGGTCGCCTGGATTGCGGCCGCGGCGCTGCTGTTCACGCTGCATTTCACGATCCAGGCGCGCAGCGCGCAGATCGATGGCACCCTGCTCGGCATCATGACACTGGCCTGTTACGGGCTGCTGCGACACCTGCTGCTGGGCCCCGACTGGCGCTGGTTGTGGATCGGCTGTTTTGCCGCCGGTTTCGGCACCATCACCAAGGGTGTCGCTTTCCTGGCATTGCTGTTGATCCCGCTGGCGCTGGCCGGCAGGCGTCTAGGCTGGCAGGGAATGGCGCCAGCCGCACCCTTCGCACCCGGCCGCGCGGCACTCGCCGCGATCGCCTTCATCGGCGCCGTGGCGCTGTGGCTGGTGCCGATGCTGCTGACCGTGTGGATGCGCGACAACCCCGAGTATCGCGCCTACGCCAGCGACATCCTGTTCGGCCAGACGGCGTCGCGCTACCTTGAGCCCACCCACCACCTGAAGCCACCGTGGTACTACCTTGGCGTGATCGCAACGCTGTGGCTGCCGACGTCATTCGCGCTCATCTGGGCAATCCCGCACTGGTGGCGCGGCTGGCGTCGCGGTCGGCGTCCGGCGCGGGTGTGGCTGCCGCTGAGCTTCGTCGTGCTGATCGTTTTCTTTTTCTCGATGTCCGGCGGCAAGCGCGACGTCTACATACTTCCGGCACTGCCGATGCTGGTGCTGGCGCTGGCGCCGCTGCTGCCGGCGCTGCTGCGCAAGCGCTCGCTGCAGCGGGCTCTGTTCGTGCTGGCGGCAACGGTTTCGCTGGCGCTGGTGGCCGGCTCACTTTACGCGTTGATCGGCCAACCCGCGTTCGCCGAGAAACTGCGCAGCCTGCGTGGCCTCGATCCCTGGCACATCACGCTGAGCATGGGTTTGGTCGGGCTGGTCGCGGCCGCCGTGTTCCGCCCGGCGCGCGGCGCGCTGGCGCTCGCCGGCACCCTGACCGGTGTCTGGCTGCTGTACAGTTTCTGGGCCTTCCCGGTAATCAACGACTCACGCTCCGCGCGCGGCGTGATGCATGCTGCCGGCGCCAGGATCGGATCCGACGCCGAACTCGCCCTGCTCGGCTGGAAAGAGCAGAACCTGCTGATGGCCGACCGTCCAGCCACCGTATTTGGCTTCCTCGCGCCGCGCGCCGAGCAGGAACTGGCCGCAGTCGCGTGGTTGCGCGAAGCACCGGAAAAGCGCTGGGTACTCGGGCAGAAACTGTCGCTGGACACCTGTTTCCTGATCGACAAGACGATCGTGGTCGGCGAATCCAATCGCCGCCGCTGGTACCTCGCCAACGCCGACGCCCTGCGCGAGCAATGCCTGCCGCATTCGGAGGAAGCGAAGCAGCGGCACAAGGTGGCGTGGCACTGAAAGGCAGGAAAAGGGGAAAGGGGAAATGGAAAACGGGAGAGCGAACCGCCGCCAAACCCGGGCATCCAGCTCTGGCTGCTCACCCTTTTCCTTTTTCCCTTTCCCTTTTTCCCGCTCCTGATGCACCTCGACATCCACGGTTCCGGTCCACCGCTGGTCCTGATCCACGGCTGGGCCATGCATGGCGGCATCTTTGCGCCGCTGTTGCGCGAGCTGACGCCGCATTTCGAATGCCATGTGGTCGATCTGCCCGGCCACGGGCTCAGTGAAGATCGCGATGGCCTCGATCTCGACGTCTGCGTGGATCGCTTGCTGCGGATGTTGCCGCCGGCGCCATGGCTGGGCTGGTCGCTGGGCGGGATGATTGCATTGGAGGCCGCCGCAAGGGCGCCCGAACGGGTGACCGCATTGATCGCGATTGCCGCCTCGCCGCGCTTCGTGGTGGCGCCGGACTGGCCGCATGCGGTGGCGCACAGCGTGTTCGAGCAGTTCGCCAGCGATCTGGCCGCGGACTATCGCGCGACGATCGAGCGTTTCATCGCGCTCGAAGTGCACGGCGACGCCCATGCGCGCGACGAGATCCGCTGGTTGCGCGAGCGCCTGAGCGAACGCCCGCCGTCCGATCCCCGTTTTCTGGTCGACGGTTTGGCGATCCTGGCCGACGGCGATCTGCGTCCGGAACTGCCCAATCTCGGCGTGCCCAGCTTGTGGATCGCCGGCCAGCGCGATCGCCTGGTGCCCTGGCAGGCGATGCAATGCGCGGCCGAGCTGGCTCCTGGCGGGCAGTACCGGTGCATCGATCGCGCCGGCCACGCACCGTTTCTCAGTCATCCCGAGGCCGTGACGGCGGCGATTCGCGAGTTCACGGCACTGGTGTAGGAGCGGCGTGCACGCCGCGATCGCAGCTTGGGGCATCGCCGGTCGCGACGTACACGTCGCTCCTACAGTTGCGAGCGCACCTGGATCAGATGCGCGAGCACGCTGACGGCGATTTCCTCGGGCGTCTGCGCGCCGATCGGCAGGCCGACCGGGGCCTGCAGCGCGGCCAGTTGCTGCGCCTGATCGGTTTCCAGCGCCGCCAGCACCTGGTCGATGCGTTTGCGGCTGCCCATCATGCCGAGAAAAGCGAAAGTCGAGCCGGCGAGCACGCACAGGGTCGCCACGTCGCTGGCGTAGTCGCGGTTCAACAGCACCGCGTACAGCGCGCGACGGGTGTTCAGCGCTGCGCGCAGGTTGTCGAAGTCGCCGGTCAAGATATGTACACCCGGGTACAACGCCGGATCGGCGTGCTCCGGTCGCGGGTCGTAGACCCACAACTCGAAATCCAGCGTGCGCGCCAGCTGGCACAGCGCCAGTCCGCAATGACCGCCGCCGACGATCAGCAGGCGTGGGTCTGGACAGACGGTCAGCGCGCCATTCGCTGAACCGACATCGCCCGCGTGAAGTTCGACTTCGAGTCCCGCCGCCAGCATGGTTGCAATGGTCAGCGCGCGTTCGGCGTCCGCTGCGCCGTGCCAGCGCCGCAGCACCAGCTGCATGCGGCCGCCGCAAATCCCCACCGAACCGGCGCCGCCGGTCAGGTCGATCTGTACCTCGGCGACCTGCCCGCCAGCGGCGAGCAATTCGCGGGCCGCCGTCATCACGCGCGCCTCGGCGAGGCCGCCGCCGACGCTGAACGCGGCCGCGTTCGTGCTGATCAGCATGCGCGCACCCGCCTTGCGCGGCGTCGCGCCCCGGGTGGCCAGCACGCTGGCGAGCACAACCGGTTCGCGCGCGACCCAGTCGGCCAAGCGAGCGAAGAGTTGCTCGTTCATGCGATTGACGCCCGGGACGAAACGTCGATTGTCTCCGTCACTGCCCGCACCGATGCACCTGACTCTCGGCAAGGCAAGGCCGAGGCCTGATCTGGGGACGCAAAGGACGCAAAGGATGCGCTAAGGACGCAAAGAACAGCAGGGTCCTGGAAATGAGTCCAGAAACCTTGGGTTCGCCCTTTTTGCGTCCTTTGCGTCCCTTTGCGTCCTTTGCGTCCAAAATCACAGACTTGCCTTCGCGCAGACCCGCCCGATCGCGCGATGGATCGCCTCTGGTGTCGCCGGCGAATCGAGTAACACCTCGCGCGCGTCGCCGAACGCGGCGACGGCATCGCGCAGCGCCTCGCGCACGGCCAGCGCCAGCATCAACGGCGGTTCACCGACGCCCTTGCTGCCGAAAATGACGTCGGTGCTGGGTGCTTCGGTGCGCCGATACAGATCGACGTGGAATTCGACCGGCACATCGGCGACGGTCGGGATCTTGTAGGTGCTCGGGGCGTCGGTCAGCAATCGGCCGGTGTCGGCAAAGCGCAGTTCCTCGCAGGTGAGCCAGCCCATGCCCTGGACAAAGCCGCCTTCGATCTGGCCACGGTCGATGCCCTCGTTGAGCGAATCGCCGACATCGTGCAGCAGATCGACGCGACGCAACTGGTGCACGCCGGTATGGCCGCAGACTTCGACCTCGCAGACCGCGCCGCCATAAGCGAAGTAGTAGAACGGATGGCCCTTGCCGGCGGCGGCATCCCAGTGGATCACCGGCGTGCGGTAATAACCGGTGCTGCTGAGGCTGATCCGCGCGTTGTAGGCGGCCTTGACCACTTCCGCGAACCCGACGCTCCTGTGGGAGCGGCTTTTGTGGGAGCGACCTTGTGTCGCGAGCTCTTCAGGATCGCGGGACAAGCCCGCTCCCACAGAAGCCTGCAACACGACCTGGTCATCGGCAAACACCAGATCTTCCGGCGCGCCACCGAGCATCTCCGCGGCCACCGGCGCCAACCGCGCGCGCAGCGTCTCGCAGGCGGCCTTGATTGCCTGGCCGTTGAGGTCGGAACCGGAACTGGCCGCGGTGGCGGAGGTGTTCGGCACCTTGTCGGTGCTGGTAGTCATGATCTGGATGCGCGTGGGCGCCACGCCGAGCGTGCGCGCGGCCACGCCGATCATCTTGGTGTGCAGCCCCTGGCCCATCTCGGTGCCGCCGTGGTTCAACTGGATGCTGCCGTCCTGGTAGATCAGCACCAGCGCGCCGGCCTGGTTGTATTCGGTCTTGTTGAAGGAAATGCCGAACTTCACCGGGGTGATCGCCAGGCCACGCTTGCGATTCGGATGCGCGGCGTTGAAGTCGTCGATCTGGCTGCGACGGCGATCGAACTCGCTGCTGCGTTTCAGCTGCGTCCACAGTGCGCCGATGTGGTTGTCGACCACCGGCTGACCGTAGTGGGTGGTATTGCGGTCCGGCGTCTGGCCCGGCTGGTAGAAGTTGCGCTCGCGCACCTGATCCGCCGGCAGTCTCAGATGGCGCGCGATGCGATCGAGGATCTCCTCGCCGATCAGCATGCCCTGCGGGCCACCGAAACCGCGAAACGCGGTGTTCGACGGCAGGTGCGTTTTCGCGATGCGTCCGATCACGCGCACGTGGGCGCAATGGTAGGCGTTGTCGACATGCACCATCGCGCGCATCAGCACCGGTGGCGACAAATCGCAGCTCCAGCCGCCGTCGGCGACCATGTCGACATCCAGCGCCAGCAGGCGTCCGTGGTCGTCGAATCCGACCTCGAAGCGCCCGAGGAAAGGATGCCGCTTGCCGGTCAACTGCATGTCGAGGCCGCGCGGCAACTGGATGCCGACCGGGTGGCCGGTCCTGAGGGCCGCCAGCGCCGCCACCGCGGCAAAGGTGTTGGCCTGGGTCTCCTTGCCGCCGAAGCCGCCGCCCATGCGCAGGCAGCGACAGACCACCCGGTTCGATGGGATGCCGAGCGCATGCGCGACCATCGCCTGGGTTTCCGACGGGTGCTGGGTCGAGGCGCTGACGTGCACCAAACCGTCGCCGTCGATCGCCGCCCAGCTGGCCTGGGTTTCCAGGTAGAAATGGTCCTGGCCGCCGCAACGCACCTCGCCGCTCAGCCGATGCGCTGCGCCCGCCATCGCGGCACTGACGTCGCCGCGCTCGACGCGCGCCGGTCGCATGTGAAAGCGGTTCTCGGCGATCGCCTGATCGACGCTCAGGCAGGCGGGCAGGGGCTCATAGGCGACCTGAACCCGCTGTGCCGCAGCGCGTGCCGTTGCATTGTCGCGAGCGACCACCCAGGCCACTGCCTGCCCGTAGTGGCTGACCACATCCGCCGGGATCAACGGCTCGTCGTGCAGGATCGGACCGGTGTTGTTGTCGCCGGGGATATCGGCGGCGGTCAGCACTGCGTGCACCCCGGGCAACGCCAGCGCGGCCGACGCATCGATCGCCCGGATGCGCGCGTGCGCATGTGGCGCCTGCACCGGGTACAGCCGCAGCAAACCGACCGGCTCGCGCTGTTCGTCGGTATAGACCGCGCGACCGGTGACGTGACCGACGGCGCTTTCGTGCTTCATCGCCCCAACTCCTCGACGAACTTCGCGAACAGACTGGCGGTGAGCGCGCGGCGGTAGTCGGCACTGCCGCGGTGGTCGTCGAGAGGGGTGAATTCGTCGCGCAACAGCGCGCAGGCGGCGCCCAGCGTGTCGCCGTCGAGCACGCGGCCGAGCAGGAAGGCCTCGGTGGCGACTGCCCGTTTCGGGATGGCGGCAACGCCACCGTAAGCCAGACGCACGTGTTCGACGCGGCGCTGGTCGTCCAGGGTCAGCGCATACACCGCAGCGACGATGCTGATGTCGTCGGTCTGCCGCTTGCACACCTTGCAGGCCGCCTGGATCGCGTGCAGCCGCGGCACGCGCACGCTGACGATCAGTTCGTCGGGCTTGAGCGCAGTCTTGCGGTAATCGAGGAAATAGCCGTCGATGGGCAGCTCGCGCGTGCCGCCCGGCCCGCGTACTCCGAGCACGGCGTCGTGCGCCAGCAGCCATGGCAGCAGGTCGCCGATCGGTGAGGCGCTGCCAAGGTTGCCGCCAAGCGTCGCCCGGTTCTTCACCTGGCGCGCTGCGAACCAAGGCAGCATCTGGTCGAGCGCGGGAAAGATTCCTCCGAGTTCACGTTCGAGGCGCGACAATGGCACCCCCGCGCCGATACGCACGTGGGTGTCGTCGATGTCGAGCTGGTGCAGTTCCGCGATGCGATCGAGCGCGATCAGCACCGGCGCCACGCGCTGGCCGCGACTCAACGCGACGCCGAGATCGGTGGCGCCGGCGATCCATGCGGCCTCCGGGTGCGTGGACTTCAGGGCGAGCGCCGCGGCGACGCTAGTCGGGAGGTGGAAGCCCTCCTGGTGGGTCCGGACTTTGTCCGCACGCTCTTCGCCCGACCTTGCCAAAGGCGTCCAGTCCGGACCCACCAAAGGCGAAACAGAAGCCGCCTCCAGCGCCTGTGAGAATCGATCCATGGGCCGCGGCTGCGTCGCCAGCGCGGCTGCGGCCTTGCGAATGGGCTGGTAACCGGTGCAGCGACACAGGTTGCCGTCGATCACGTGGTCGTCGAACTCGCCGTCGTAGAAACCGGTGAACAGGCTCATGACGAATCCCGGCGTGCAGTAACCGCACTGCGAGCCCGCAGTGTCGACCAGCGCCTGTTGCACCGGATGCAGGTGCTCGCCGTCGGCCAGTCCCTCCACCGTCACCACCTCGCGCCCGGCCAGCGCGCCAATCGGCAGCAGGCAGGCGTTCACGGCCCGATAGTGCGCGCGCCCATCGGTGTCGTGTTCGACCAGCGCGACGGTGCAGGCGCCGCAATCGCCGTCGCCGCAGCCTTCCTTGGTGCCGGTCAGGCGCGCGCGCCTGAGCCAGCGCAGCAGCGACTCGGTCGGATCGATATCGGTGAGCGCGATATCGCGGAAATTCACGCGGAGCGATGGGACATCCATGGACGCGAAGATCAGCGCGCGCTCGGAGGGTGTCAAGCGACCCCACGCGACCAGGCCCCTCCGCTCTTGTGGGTCCAGACTTGTCTGGACGCTTTTCGCTGTTGATCCGCTCTTGTGGGTCCAGACATGCCTGGACGCTTTTCGCTGTTGATCTGCTGTTGTGGGTCCAGACTTGTCTGGACGCTTTTCGCTGCTGCTCTGCTGTTGTGGGTCCAGACTTGTCTGGACGCTCTCCCCCGGACGTGCCAGAGGCATCCCGACAAGTCTGGACCCACAAGAGCAAAGCCCCTGCCGCTTGCCCATTGCGGCGTGGCATCCTGCCCACCTCCCCACTGCATGACGGCGCACGCCCATGACGGCCCTCAAACTGTCCCAGGAACAACTCGCAGACCTCGTGCGCGGCATGCCCAAGGCGGAGTTGCATATCCACATCGAGGGTTCGCTCGAACCCGAGCTGATCTTTGCACTGGCGCAGCGCAATCAGGTGTCGCTTCCCTACGTCAGCGTCGAGGCACTGCGCGCGGCGTACGCATTCACCAATCTGCAGAGCTTTCTCGACATCTACTACGCCGGCGCCAGCGTGCTGCTGAAAGAACAGGACTTCTTCGACATGGCATGGGCCTATTTCCTGCGCGCCAAGGCCGACAACGTCACCCACGCCGAGCTGTTCTTCGATCCGCAGACGCATACCGATCGCGGTGTCGCCTTCGCCGAGGTGATCAACGGCCTGCGCCGGGCGTGCGATCAGGCCAAGTCAGAACTCGGCATCCAGGCCGAGCTGATCCTGTGTTTCCTGCGCCATCTCGACGAGGCCGCGGCGTTTGCCACATTGGAAGAAGCGCGGCCGCACCTCGGCAAGTTCATTGGCGTCGGTCTCGATTCCAGCGAAGTCGGTCACCCGCCGGAGAAGTTCGCGCGGGTGTTTGCCGATGCGCGCAAACTCGGCCTGCGCGCCGTCGCGCATGCTGGCGAGGAAGGCCCGCCGGCCTACATCTGGAGCGCGCTCGATGTGCTCAAGGTCGAACGCATCGACCACGGCGTGCAGTCGCTGAAAGACCCCGAACTGGTCAAGCGCCTGGTCGCCGAGCGCATGCCGCTGACGGTGTGCCCGCTGTCCAACGTCAAGCTGTGCGTATTCCCGAACCTCGCCGCGCACAATCTCAAGCAGATGCTGGATCTCGGCATCGTCGCCACGGTCAATTCGGACGATCCGGCGTATTTCGGCGGATATCTCAACCAGAATTTCGTCGAGACTTTTGCCGCACTGCCGCTCGATGCGCACGATGCGCACAGACTGGCGCAGAACAGTTTCGAGGCCAGTTTTGCCTCGCCGGAACAGAAGCGCGCGCAGTTGCACAAGCTCGATGCGTATTGCGAGCGGGCGTTGTAGGAGATTCCGTCAGGGAGCCTTCGAACACGTCGTCATTGCGAGGTCGTTGCCGCAACCGCGGCAACGACCGAAGCAATCCAGCGCCTTTGATTTTTCGTGCTTGAGAGCAAGGGCAACGCCACTGGATTGCTTCGTCGCTACGCTCCTCTCCATGAACCGACCGGCGTAGGTTGGGCTAAGCGCAGCATGCCCAACGCCGCGATTGTTGGGCACGGCTGCGCTTAGCCCAACCTACGGTTCATGGCCGGTGTGCATTATCGGGCCGAAAAAGAGTGGCTCGCAATGACGAGGTTCATGGCTCGTGGACCGCTTCGAACCGAAGCGGGCCTCTCGCAATGACGAGTTCGTCCGCGGCGCATGGGCGAATTCGTGCATCAGCAGCTCTGAACATGAGTCAGGTTGCCGCAAGGCAACCTGACCTACAAATCGAACTTCTGCACCTCGAAGCCGCGCTTGCGGTACTCGGCCCAGCGCTTGCGCGAGCCCTCGCGCTCGGCGGGATCTGCGGCGACCACTTCCTTGACCGTTTCGAACTGACCCGGTGCGCATTCCTCGCGCAGGTTGATCACCAGCGGGCGGTCTTCGACCCGCGCGCCGGGCGGCACGATCAAGATCGCGGTGACGTCATCGTCGTCGTCGCCGGCGATCTGGTGCGGGATGAAGGCGTCGGCATCGAAGGCCCACAACAGATCGTCGATCGCCTCGGCTTCCTCCAGCGTGCGCGTGAGGATCAGCGTGGGCAATTCGGCCTCGTAGGCGCGTTTGGCCAGCACACAGACCACGCGCAGCGGTTCCGCGCGATAGCGCGGTTTTTCGATCAGGTAGAAGTCGGCGCGCGGCACTTGGGAGCGGGAAAAAGGAAAAGGGAAAAAGGAAAAGGAAGAGCAACGCAAGGCGGGATGGGAGTGCGGGTCCGGAAAAGGGAAGAACTGCATTTCGATTCCGGCGCACTGCCGCAGATCGCGATGCCTTGGCTGCTGCCCTTTTCCTTTTTCCCTTTCCCCTTTTCCCGTTACTTCTGGGACAACAACCACTGCACCAGCATCCCCACCGGTCGCCCGGTGGCGGTGCCCTTGCGGCCGGCGTCCCAGGCGCTGCCGGCGATGTCGAGGTGTGCCCAGCGCTGGCCTTCGGTGAAGCGGCTCAGGAAACAGCCGGCGGTGATCGCACCGCCATACTTGCCGCCGATGTTGGCGAAGTCGGCGAAGCCGGTTTCGAGCTGGCTCTGGTAGTCCTCCCACAAGGGCAGGCGCCAGGCGCGGTCCGCGCTGAACTCGCCGGCGGCGAGCAATTCGTCGGCCAGATCGTCGTCGCGGCTCATCAGGCCGCTGGCGTGGGTGCCGAGCGCCACGACGCAGGCGCCGGTGAGCGTGGCGATGTCGATCAGCGTATGCGGTTCGAAGCGCTGCGCGTAGGTCAACGCGTCGCACAGGATCAAGCGGCCTTCGGCGTCGGTGTTGAGAATCTCGACCTGATGCCCGGCCATGGTCTTGATCACGTCCGACGGGCGGTAACTCTTGCCATCGGGCATGTTTTCCACCGCCGGCGTGATGCCGATCACGCGGAACGGCAGCTTGAGGCGGGCAACCGCTTCCATCAGGCCGAACACTGCGGCGGCGCCGCACATGTCGAACTTCATCTCTTCCATGCCGGCTGCCGGCTTGATGTCGATGCCGCCGGTATCGAAGGTGATGCCCTTGCCGACGAACACGTAGGGCTTGCCGGCGCCGCTCTTGTAGTCCATGACCACCAGTTTCGGGGCATTCTCGCTGCCGGCGGAGACCGCCAGCAGCGCGCCCATGCCGAGGGTTTCCATTTCATCGCGTTCGAGTACCTGCACCGCAATTTCCGGATGCCGGCGCGACAACTCGAACGCCTGCTCGGCGAGGTAGGCCGGATTGCAGATGTTCGGCGGCAGATTGCCCAGTTCGCGCGCGAGGACGACACCGGCGGCGATGCCGCTGGCGCGCTCCAGTGCGTCGCCGCTGTAACTGCCGACGCTGAACTGCAGCTCGCGCAACTCCACCCGTTCCGGACGCGCCTTGATCGTCGCCGTGTACTTGTAGGCCGCATAGTCGGCCAGCAAAGCCGATTGCAGCAGCTTCCAGGCCATGTCCTGCTTCGGCACGTCGACTTCCGGCAGATAGGACGCGACGGTATCGACCGGCAGGCCCTTGAGCGCCTTGTGCGCTTCGCGCGTGGCGCGCAGGAAGCGCGCGCTGTCGAACTTGCGTTGCTCGCCGAGGCCGACGACCAGCACGCGCGGTGCCGCCAATCCGCCAGTCTGGTGCAGCAGCGCGGTACTGCCGACGCGACCGCTGACGTCGCCGCTCTCCATCAGTCGCTTCAGCACGCCATTTCCGGCGGCGTCCAGTTCAGCCGCGGCGCTGGTCAGCATGCGCTCCTCGAACACGCCGACGATGACCAGGGAGGCGGCAACGTCCTTGGGACGACCGGTAAGGGGCTTGAACTCCAGCATGAACAGTCTCCGCGTCAGATTGGCTAATTGCGCTCTGCGGCGGGCAGAATGCGCGCCTTGAGCATGCCGGCACCGTGCCGGCAGTCAGCAGATCCGGAAGTCTAACCCTTGCAGCGGTTCCCATGAGACCCACCCGCGCCGATCGCTACCTCGAACGCGAGGTCTGGTATGCCCTGGCCGGCGTGTTGGCGATACTGCTGTTGGTGGTGCTCGGTGGACTGCTGACCGACGTGCTCAACAAGATCGCACGCGGCAAGGTGCCGCCGGTGCTGCTGCTGAGCCAGATCGGACTGCGCATTCCGGACGCATTGACCCTGCTGCTGCCGTTGGGCAGCCTGCTGGCGGTGCTGATGTCCTACGGCCGACTCTACCGCGACAGCGAGATGGCGGTGCTGGCGGCATCCGGTTATGGGCCGCTGCAGACCTTGCGGCCGCTGCTGCGCATCGGCGCGGCACTGGTGCTGCTGCAGGCAGCGCTGGCGTTCTACATCGCACCCTTCGGCCGCGAGATCGCGGCGAAAATGATCGTGGAGACCCAACGTTCGGTTGCTGTGGCCGGATTGTCCTCGGGTCGCTTTGTCGAGCTGCCTGGCAGCGCCGGTGTGCTTTACGTGTCGCGTGTCAGCGCCGACCAGCGTTCGGTCGACGAGATCATGCTGGTGCGCGAGCGCGAGGGCACGCGCATCGTGCTGACCGCGCGCAAAGGCAGCATCGAAGTCGACGAGACCTCAGATGAGGTGATGTTGCGGCTGGATGCCGGCGAACGTGTCGACGGGCGTCCCGGTGAGCCTGGATATCGACGTATTCGCTTCGAACAGGCCGATATCGCCTTTCCGCGCACCCAGGCCGACAGCGGCGACGATCCGGCGCAGGCGCGCCGGACCCACGAGCTGCTGGGTGCCGACGACGTCGAGTCGCAGGCCGAGCTGACCCGCCGGCTGGCGCAGCCGCTGGTGCTGCTGATGTTGCTGGTGATGGCGCCGGTGATGGCGCAGAGCGCGCCGCGACAGCCGCGCTACGACAAGGTGGTGGTGGCCATCCTGCTTTACGTGACCTATTCCAATCTGGTCGAGCTGGCCCGCGTGTGGGCGTTGACCGGCACCCTGCCCGCGTGGCTCGGCACCTGGTGGGTGCATATCGGCTTCGTCGCCGTCCTGATCGTCGCCTGGGGGCGTGAACTGCTCGCCTGGCGCCGCGGGCGCAAGACGCTGGCGCTGATGGGGATCAAGTGAAGCGCCTCGACCTGCTGGTGCTGAAGGCGGTGATTCCGGCCGTGTTGCTGTCGTGGCTGGTGCTGGTCGGTTTCGACACCCTGCTGGCGCTGCTCAACGAACTCGACGAAGTCGGCATCGGCGACTACGACCTGGCGCGCGTGCTCGAGTACACGGCATTGACCGTGCCGCGGCGCACGTACCAGATGTTCTCCACCGCGGCGGTGATCGGCAGCATGCTCGGTCTCGGTGCGTTGGCGGCGCGCAGCGAGTTGATCGCGCTGCAGGCGGCTGGCGCCAGCCGGCTGCGCATCGGCGTTTCCACCGTCTACGCGGTCGCCTGCCTGCTGGTCGTCGCCCTGGTTCTGGGCGAATTCATCGGTCCGCGCGCCGATCGCATGGCGGCGGATCTGGCCGGGCAGTCCAAGGCCCAGGGCATCGCCTTTGGCGGCAGTGGTCTGTGGTTGCGCGACGGCAGCGCGGTGTGGAACGCCAAGCGCATCGTCGTCACCGGCCCCGGTCAAGTCGAACTCTGGCAGGTCTGGCGCTACCAGTTCGGCGCCGACGCGCGCATGCAGGAGGTGATCAAGGCCGAGCGTGCCAGCTACCGTGGTGGCAGCTTCGAACTCGAAGAGGTGCTTCGCGATGAGCTCAGCGATGCCGGCGTCACCAGCAGCCAGCAGGATCGCGTGAATGTCCCCACCTTGCTCGATCCCGGCCTGATCGAATCGCATACCGTCAGGCCGCGGCAGCAGGCCACGCGCGACCTGCTGGAAACCATCCGTTATGCGCGCATCAACCAGCTCGATGCGCTCGCTTTCGAGAGCGCGTTCTGGTTCCGCGTGTTCTACCCGCTGGTCGCGCTCACGCTGGCCTTTGCCGCCACTCCGTTCGCCTTCGGCAATCTCCGCGGCGGCGGCCTCGGGCAGCGCCTGCTGCTGGGCATGGCGCTCGGCATCGGTTTCTTTTTCGGCCAGCGCACCCTGATCAATCTTGCCGAGACCAATCGCGATGGCCTGATCCTGGTCAACGCCGGACCGCCGCTGCTGCTGGTGATGGTCACCATCTGGGCGCTTCGCCGGCCGGCGCGATAACGCTCTGGCAGGTCCAGACTTGTCTGGACGCCTCTGCTTTTGCTTCTCGTAGGTCCAGACTTGTCTGGACGCCTCTGCTCTCGCTCCTTGTGGGTCCAGACTTGTCTGGACGCCTCTGCTTTTGCTTCTCGTAGGTCCAGACTTGTCTGGACGCCTCTGCTCTCGCTCCTTGTGGGTCCAGACTTGTCTGGACGCTTCTGCTCATGCTTCTCGTGGGTCCAGACTTGTCTGGACGCCCTTGCCCTTTCTTCTCGTAGGTCCAGACTTGCCCGGACGCCTCTGCTCAGGTGACTGAAGAGCGTCCACACAAGTCTGAACCCACCAAAGCGCCGCGTGTCAGTCCCCGATCAGATCCCGCAACCTGAAGCCTGCAATCCGTTCGATCTGTGCCACTGCCGTGGCGATCTCGACGTCGCGATCATTGCCGATACGCGCCGCCATGTTGTCGATGATGCTGTGGCGCGTATGGCCGCGCACTGCGAGGATGAACGGGAAACCGAAGCGCGCGCTGTAGGCGGCGTTGAGTTCGGTCAGTCTTGCGAACTCGTCGGGACTGCACAGGTTGAGCCCGGCGCCGGACTGCTCGCGCAACGAGGCATCGGTCAGCTCGCCGCGGATAGCCAGCTTGCCGGCCAGTTCCGGATGCGCACGGATCAATGCCAGCCTGGCCTCCGGTTCCGCCGTTGCCAGCGTCGCGCACAGCGCGGCATGCAGTTCATCGACCGTGGCAAATGGACGCTGCGGCCAGGTGGCTTCAGGAATCCATGGGCTGTGTTCGAAGATGCCAGCGAGCGCGGCAGTGAAGTCGGCTTGCGAAAGGGAATTGAGTTGATCGAGGGTCATCGGTGAATCCGGATTGTAGGAGCGACGTGCACGTCGCGACGCTTCTCGGGGGTTCAGGTCGCGACGTGCACGTCGCTCCTACCAGAGCGGGCATGGATGCCGGTGCTTCCAGTGCCGCGCGATATCGATGCGTCGACACACCCAGACCCGTTCGTGCTTGCCGATGTGGTCGAGAAACCGCTGCAGTGCGATGAAGCGACCGGGCCGGCCAAGCAATCGGCAATGCATGCCGATCGACATCATCCGTGGCCTTTCGGCGCCTTCGGCGTAAAGCACGTCGAAACTGTCGCGCAGATACTCGAAAAAATGCGTGGCCGTGTTGAAGCCCTGCGGCGTGGCAAAGCGCATGTCGTTGGCGTCGAGCGTGTACGGCACCACCAGGTGCGCCTTGCGGCCATCGCTGCACTCGATCGTGGTCCAGAACGGCAGGTCGTCGCCGTAGTAGTCGCTGTCGTACTCGAATCCGCCGTGTTCGACCACCAGTCGGCGGGTGTTCGGGCTGTCGCGACCGGTGTACCAGCCGAGCGGCGCGGCGCCGGTGATCTCGCGGTGCACGGCAACCGCGCGCTCCAGGTGCTCGCGCTCCTGCTCAGGATCCATCGACTGGTAATGGATCCAGCGCCAGCCGTGCGAGGCGATTTCGTGGCCGGCGTCGACGCAGGCGCGGATGAAATCCGGGTGCCGCTGCATCGCCATTGCCACGCCGAACACCGTCAGCGGCAGGCCGCGCCGCGCGAATTCATCGAGGATGCGCCAGCCGCCCACGCGCGAGCCATATTCGTAGATCGATTCCATGCTCAGGTGGCGCGCCGGATAACTTGCGGCGCCAACGATCTCGGAGAGAAATTGCTCGCTCCCGAGGTCGCCATGCAGCACGCAGTTCTCGCCGCCCTCCTCGTAGTTGAGCACGAACTGCACGGCAATACGCGCGGCGCCGGGCCAGTCGGCGTACGGTGGCGTGCGGCCGTAGCCGATCAGGTCGCGCGGATAGCTGGTCATGGGCGGTTTCCGGGTGTCGCCGCCAAGCATAACTGCGGCCGTCGCGTTGGATGCCGCGGCGGCCGCAGGCGGATCACGGCGACATGGTCGCCGTCAGCGTGACGATTCCGGTACGCGCCTGGGCGAGGTTGGCGAGCGGCGTGGTCGAGCCGGAGGGATCGCTGCCCCAATAGATGTACGACCCGGTGTAGTTGCTGCCGTTACGGTAGGCACGCACATTGCTGTTGCTGAACAGCCGGTAGTAGCCGATCGAGGTGTTGCCGACGAACGGTCCGACCGTGCAGTTGCACAGGTTTTGCGCGGTCAGGCCGACATTGACGCCCATCAGCAGGGTGGCGGGCGTCAGGTTGTCGATCACCGGCACGAAGTAGCTACTGGATCCGACCACGTTGTCGACGGTGTAGCCCTCGATGGCGCCCTGGGTGAAGGTGGCCGGGTCAAAGTCGCCGCCCATGGGGTCGCCGATGGCAACCGAAGTCCCGGATATGGTCTGCCGCACCAGGTCCCAACTGATGATCACGGTGGGGCTGCCGGTGTAGGGGAACTGGGTAACGACACCGCCCGCCGCGGTTCCGAGCAGTACCCCATTGGCGCGCACGGTGACCGGATAGATCAAATAGTTGGTGATCCGCACGGTCGCGCTGATGGTGCTCTGCGCGCTACCGCTGAGCGCGACGGTGTAGTTGCCCGAACTTGTGCCGTTGTAACTGGCCACGCGCAGATACCAGGTACCCGCGGACAGCGTGCGTTGCAGGCGGAAATTGAGGTTGCCGGCGCCATCGTCGTCCTCGGCCACGAAGCTGCAGTTGCTGTCGTAGAGTGTGCCCAGGGAGTCGAAGGAGCTGCTCGCGGACGCCGTGATGGTCGTCGTGCTGGCCAGCGTGAAACGGAAGAAGTCGACGTCGGTGCTCGGCGTCAGGCTGCCGCCGAAGGTCGTGCCGACGCTGACGCCGGTCGCCGTCGCGCAACTGTTGCCGTGGTCGTCGCCGGTGGCGACCCCACCGAGTGCAATCTGGTAGCTGCCGCCCGAAGCTGCGTTGAAGCTGGCCACGCGCAGATACCAGGTACCCGCCGGCAGCGTGCGCTGCAGGCGGAAGTCGAGGTTGCCGGCGCCGTCGTCGTCTTGCGCGATCTGCATGCAGTTGGCGTCGTACAACGTGCCGAGCGAGTCGAACACACTGCTCGCCTGCGCAGTCACCACGGTACTGCCGGACAAGGTGAAGCGGAAGAAATCGACATCGCTGGTCGGCGCGAGGAATCCACTCAAGGTCGAATTCAGCGTGACGGGTGTGGCGCTGGAGCAACTGTTGCCATGGTCGTCGCCGCTTGGGCCGGCGACCGGATTGGCGTAGACCACGGAACCGCCGGCATTGGCGACGACAATGCGCAGGTCGCCGGCACCGGCCGGACCGCGCGTCGGCTTGCCTTCGGTGCGCATCTGCACGGTGTGCGCATCGGCAAGGCAGAACCCGGCGAAGCCACTGGTCGCGCTGGCCACCGGGTCATGGTAACCGCCGACGACCACGCCGCCCTGGAAGCCCCCGCCGGGACGATCCACGTAATTCGACAGCAGGCTCATGCCGAAGATGCCGTCGGCGCCGGGCAGCGGCTCGAGCGGCGCCACCGTGGCCACGTAAAATCCGGGCGACACCGTGGCCGAGGTGACATACGGAGAATTCTGGCCCACCGTGACCACCTGCGAAACGATCATCTGTTGCGTCGGCAGGCGGCGCTCCAGCGTCACCTGTAGGCGGATGTTCGGATTGCCCGGCATGGCGCGAAAACCGGTCAACTGGACATCGACGCGTTGGTTCTCGTTGGCCGGATTGGCGATGGTGAATGCGGCGTAACCGGGTGCCGAGGCGTCCATCTGGCCGCCGAAGTTCAGCCCGCCAGCGAGCACGCGGCTGCCCGGCGCCAGCAACAGCAACTCGGTGCCGTAGCTGCCCGGCTGGATGCCGGTTTCCGGCCCGTCGCCAATGGTCAGCACGTAGAATCCCGGGCACGCCAACCCTGGCGTCACGCCGAGCGCGACGCTGCCGCCGGGTTCGTCGAGCTTGAGTCCCTTGCCGCCCTTGATGCCTTTGTCCGGATGCATCGGCAAACCGGGCAGGAACCGGATGGCTTTGGACGGATGATCCTCGCGGGCAGCCGTCGGCTGCGGCATTCCGGCGAGCAGTTTCATGGCGCCGTCGACCTGCGCCTGCGCCCGCGCTTCGTCAGCGCGGGCGGCGGCCGTGGGCAGCAGCGACAAGGCCGCCGCCAGCGCAGCGGCGGCGACCCAATGGGTTCGTGTGGACGTTTGCATGGACGCACCTCTATCGTGAGCGGGGCGCGGGAGACGCCGCCCCCTCGCGCGATCGTCCGCCTCTGGTCGCGGTTCGCCTTGATCAAAGGCAAGACGCCCTCACGTGCAATCTGGATTGGAATTCCGCGTGCTCGATCCAAGCATTTTCCCCCGCAGCGCCGACCTGAACGCCGCATTCAATCGCCGCGAGCCGTTCCGGCATGTGGTCTTCGAGCCGTTCTTCGACCCCGATTTCCTCGCCCGGCTGCTCGCCGAATTTCCGTCATTCGAGCGCGGCAATGCGCGTAACGAGGCCGGCGAACTCGGCGGCAAGAGCACGGTGGAGCGTATCCGCGCGCTTGGACCGGCGTTCGCCGAGCTCGACGATCGCATCCAGTCGGCCGAGTTCCTCGGATTGATCTCGAAGATCACCGGAATCCCGAACCTGCTCTACGACGAGCACTACTTCGGCGGCGGCACCCATGAGAATCGGCGCGGCCAGGACCTCGATCCGCATGTCGACTTCAACCGCCATCCGATCACCGGCTGGCACCGGCGGCTGAACCTGATCGTTTATCTGAATCCGCAGTGGGACGATGCCTGGGGCGGCAGCCTGGAGCTGCATTCGGATCCGCGGCGCGAGGACAACCGCATCACCCTGGTCACCCCGCTGTTGAACCGCGCCGTGATCTTCGAGACCACCGAATGGAGCTGGCACGGTTTTGCGCGCATCGCGCCGCCGGCCGATCGCCCGGAGCTCACGCGGCGCTCGATCGCGCTGTACTTCTACACGGTGGAGCGACCGGCCGAAGAACTGGCGGATCCGCATTCGACCATCTATGTCGATCGCCCGCTTGCCGCGCACTACGTCGCCGGCTACACGCTGACCGAAGACGACCAGCGCGAACTGGCCATCGCCATCACCCGTCGCGACCAGCATATCCAGCGCCTTTACCGTGACATCACCCGCATCACCGCCGAGCTCGAAGGCGCCAAGCACACGCTGGAACAGGTGCTGTCCAGCGGCCGCCTCGGCCGCTTGCGCCACGCGGTGCGCGCGATTCTGAGGATGCTGCGGCGGGGTTAGCTGGGTGGTCGCGCCGCGAGTTCCGTAAGCCATTGATGAAAGGCTTTGTCCGCAAAGGACGCAAAGAACGCAAAGGAAAGCAGAAGAGGCAGGACTTCGGTCTTGGGTGCCAAGATCAATCTTCGCTCCCTTTGCGTTCTTTGCGTTCTTTGCGGGCCAAAAATCAGTCCCCGACTGGCCGCGACCCGTCACCGCCGATGTGGCGGCAACCCGCGCCCTTGGCTACCATCCTGCGTCCAGCGCACGGATAGCCCATGTCGGAATCGCCGCCATCGCAGATACCGGGTTACGAGCTTCTGCGGGAGCTCGGGGCCGGCGGCATGGCGACCGTTTACCTGGCCAACCAGACCTCGCTCGATCGCAAGGTTGCGATCAAGGTGCTGCGCGTCACCAGCCGCGACGTCGGGACCGAGGGCGAGCGCACCGAGAAGCGCTTCCTGCGCGAAGGTCGCATGCTGGCGCGGTTGTCGCACAAGAACGTCTGCGGCATCTACGACATTGCCAAGGTCGGCAACCTCGCTTACATCGCGATGGAGTTCATCGAAGGCGGCACGCTGGGCGATCGCCTGCGCAGCGGCATGACCGCCGGCGACGCCATCAGCGTCATCGTGCAACTGGCCGGTGCGCTGTCGGCGGCACATGCGATCGGCATCGTCCACCGCGATCTGAAGCCGGCCAACGTGATGATGCGCGGCAAGGTGCCGGTGCTCACCGACTTCGGCATCGCCCGCGACCTGTCGTCGGACCGTACCGAGATCACCGGCGACAATATCCTCGGCACGCCGAATTACATGAGCCCGGAGCAGATCAGCGGCAAGCCGATCGACGGGCGCTCCGATGTTTATTCGCTCGGCGCCATGCTTTTCGAGCTGCTGACCGGGCGTCAGCCGTACCAGGGCGATTCGCCGATCGCGGTGTGCATGCAGCACCTGCAAGCGCCGATCCCCGAGTTGCCGCAGCAGTTCGCCGAACTGCAGCCGATCATCGACGGCATGATGGCGAAGGATCGCGACGATCGATTCGCCGACATGGCCAGCGTGGTCGTGGCGCTGCGCGCGGCGCTGATCGACAGCGAGACGCTGCGCGCGGCGCTCAAGTTCGACACCGAACTGCCGTGGTCGGAGCAATTGCGCGAATTGGGATTCTCCTTCGACGGGCCTGGTGCGGATACCCTGCGCGAGGCGATGAAGCGCTCGGCGGAGGGCAAGAGTCAGTTGCCGAAAGGCTCGACGCAGCGAATGAAGGCGCTGCCCGCGGAGCCCACGCCGCCATCGCCACCTGTGCCGTCGCCGCCGCGCTTCGGCATGCGCGAACGCGCGATCGCGGCGGTGGTTGTGCTGGCGCTGGTGGTCGCCGGGCTGTGGTGGGGCTTGTCCGAGGAGAAGCTGTCGCCGGAACAGGAATCGCTGCTGTCGATTGCGGCGGCGGCATTCGACAACCAGATGCGGGACGGCAAGCTGGTGGTTCCGAGCAACGACAGCGCGCTCAACAGCCTGCGCAGCATCTACGTCATTTCGCGCCAGCATCCCGAGGTGCTGGCGCGGCAGCAGGCCTTCCGCAAGGAGGTTGAGCGCCAGGTCGACCAGCTCGCCGGCAATGCGCAGTTCGGCGAGGCGCGCAAACTGCTCAGCGACGCCGCCCTGGTGTTCGACGACGCCGACCTCACCCAGCGCCTGGCGAGCATCGACCAGGCGCAGCAGAACCAGCGCCGCGATGTCGACATTGCGGCGCGCAGCGCCGATGTGGAGGCAATTCTCGACGCGCCGGGCGGCGTCCAGGACGCACGCCTCGCCGCGGCGCTGGGCGAGCTCAAGTTGCTGACCGGCGAAAGCGATGCCCGTTACCGCGCGCTGATCGATCGCATCGCCGCAGCGCTGACCAGCGCGGTGCAACAGTCGGTCGCGGCGCGGCAACTGGAGACCGCCGTCGCTGCGCGCGACCGCATGCGCGAGCTGATTCCAGAATCGGAGGCCACGCGCGCCGCCAGTGCCGCCGTCGAACGTTTGTCCGCGCTGTCGGCGGCGGAAGCCACGCAAGGCGAACTGGTGGCCCTGCTGCAGGACGGATCGCGGCTGACGCCGGCCAGCATCGATCAGGTATTGGCCGGCCTGCCCGTGTTGGAGGCCGCCGGACTCGGCGAGCAGTCGGCCACGCTGAGCGCGCGCCTGCTGACGCTGACCGAGGACGCAGCGCGGCGCGCGCTGGCCGCCAAAGACCTGTCAGCCGCGCGCGCGCTGCTGGCGCCGGTCGCGTTGCGTTATCCGGAAAACGCCGACTTGCGCAAGCTCGACCAGGACCTGCTCGCAGAAGAGACCGCATTGGTGCAACGCGCGCGTGCCGACGAAGAGGCGCAACGCGCGGGTCGGCTGGCACTCGATGCGGCGCCGTGGGGCAAGCTGGTGTCGATCGTCGGCGCCGACGGCAGCGAGCAGGCGCTTGGCGCCGACCGCACCACGCCGCTGGTGCTGACGCTGCCGGAAGGCCGCTACAAGGTCACCCTGACCGGACCGGACGGCAGCACCCGCAGAGAGGCTGATGCCACGGTCACCCGCGGCCAGCTCAGCGTCGCCGAACTCAGCTTCGCCGCGATCGATGCCGATACCTACCTGAAACAGGCGGGTTATCGATGAGCCGTCAGCGTTTTCATCGGGCTGCGCTTGGCATCCTGCTGATGCTGGTGGCGAGTGTCGCCGTCGCCGATTACAAGAAGAATTATCTTGATGGTGTCGATGCCGCCAAGAAGGGCCAGTGGGTCGAGGTACGCCGTTTGATGACCGCGGCGATCGCGGAACGACCCGATGCCGGCCGGGTGAGGTTCTACGGCAGCATTCCGGAACCCTATGTGCCGCACTATTACCTTGGACTGGCCAACGCCAACCTGGGCGACTGTCCGTCGGCGCTCAGCGCGTTCAAGAACCCCGGCAGCAGTGCGCTGGTCGCCGGTTTGGCGAAAGAAGCGGCCGAGCTGGGCAGGGCGCGGGCACGCTGCGAGCAGCAGATGCTGGCGCAACAGAGCAAGCCGCCGGAGCCGCCCACGGCGACCACCGAGCCGGTTGCCGTGACCACGCCGCCGACGACCGAACCAAAGCCGGTGATCGTGGCGCAGAACCCGCCAGCGAGCGACACCCGACCGCCGGCAACCACGCCAACGGCGCCGACCGCGGTCGCACTGCCCGACGCGCGTATCGCCCCGGCCAGGGCGGCCATGAGCAAGGTCGATGCCCAGATCGCCAGCATCGAACGCCAGTTGAAGGCAGCGCCACTGGCAGGCACCGGCGACGCCCGCGGCCTGACGCGCGACCTCGACCTGCTTCGCCGCCAGCGGCAACAGTTGCTGACCAGCCTGGAACGCGCACGCAGCGGTGGCGATGGCAAGCTGCTGGGCAGCGTCGAAACCGATGCCGCCAAGCTCGGCAGCGACCTCGCTATGCTCGGCGAACGCGTGCAGTCGGCCGGCGTTGGCCTGGCCCAGGCCTTGGAAGCGACGGCGCTGGAGCGGGCCCGCCGGCAGTCAGCTGATTTGGTGACGAAGATCGATCAGCGCCTCACCGAAGCACGCGCGGCGGGTGTCGAAGGAAGCGCGGCCGTGGCGGCGCTCGGGCCGGCGCGCACACAGTTGCAGCAGTTGGTTGCCGGCAGCGATCGCGCCGCCATCGAGCGCGCGCTGGCCGCGGCGACCAAGGCGACCGCGCAACTGGAGGCGGCCATTGCCGCTGCGCCCAAGCCGGCGCCGGAGCCGTTGCGCGCACTAGTCGGCGCCTACCTGACCGCGAAGTACGCCGAGGTTGCGCGCTGGGACAATGTTGCGGAACTGCCCGACGCCCGCGCCCGTGCCCAGGCGCACCTGCTGCGCGGAGCCGCGCGCTGGCACCTGTACGTGCGCGACGGCGAGCAGGACGGCAGCCTGCGCGCCGCGATCGACAGCGATCTGCGCGAAGCCAAGCGTCTCGACCGCGCGCTCAAGCCGAATACGCAGGTCTTTTCGCCGAAGCTGGTGGAGCGTTTCGCGGCCTTGTGAGCTAGTCCGCCGGGCGCGCTGGCGCGCGCTCAACGGGGCTCGCAGGTCGCGCTCCGGTCTCCCTCAGAAGCGCATCACGCCGGACACCGAATAGGTATCGACGATATCGGAGAAATCCGCCGCCAGATCGAGCTGGAAGCTGGTAAATGCCCAGCCCAGGCCGAGGCTGAAATGGGTCTCGTCGTCGCCCTTGGTGAACAGGACCGCATCGACGCAGGCCTCGAAATCGATGTTGCAATCGGTTGGGGTCGGACCGCCATAAGCGAGGCGGTGGTCCGGATCGAACCAGACGCCGGCGCGCAAGAACATCGGTGTCGCCATGTCGAGGAACGCGTATTCGGCGCCGAGGCGCACCTCGGTGCCATCGTCGACGTCGAGATTGGCGACCACCCCCGGGAAGATCGAATCGACGTCGTCGGTCAGCTTGCTGTACTCGACGAAGTTCACGTCCAGCGAGAACAGCCATGCATCGGTCGGGCGGAACGCCAGACCGGCGCTGAACACATTCGGCACCGCGAATCCGGTCTTGACATCGGCGATCAGCGGATCGCCGTCGGCGTCCAGGTTCGAGCTGGTGTAGCTGAAGTCGCCGCCGTCGCGGTAAGCCAGCCCGAAGTTCCACTGCGGCGTGATCTGCCACAACGCGCCCAGCGAAAACACGATGTCGTCGTCGCTGCCGCGCTGGCGCTGCGAACTGCCCGGATCGATTCCGCCGCGTGTCGTGCGCGAGGCCAGGGCGAAATCCGAATAGGCGATGGTCGCGCCGATCGAGAAGGTGTCCGAAACCGAAAAGCCCACCGCCGCACCGAAATTCTCGACCTCGTAGCTGATCGAGCCCAGCGCCGGGTCGATCCGTCCGGCCGGACCGAGGTCGTCGAGGTATTCGATCGCGTCGGCGTTCACGCTGCCCTCGAAATCGCCCACGCGGTGGTAGAACAGCGAAAAGGTCGCGCGCTCGGTCGGGTACACGACGGATGCGAACGACACCTGCGAAACCGTGTCCGAGGTCGAGGCCTCGCCGACGCCACTGGCGTTGAAGGGATCGAGGGGAAACTCGCCGCCGGACGCATAGCTGCTGTCGAAGTCCGTGCTGCGCGCTTCCAGGCCGAACTCCGCCTTGCGCAGAATGGTCAGGCCGGCCGGGTTGGCATACGCGGCCGTCGCGTCGTCAGCCAGTCCGGTGAAGGCGCCGCCCAGTCCCAGCGAGCGTGCGCCCGGATTGGAGAAGTTGAACTGCAGGCCGCGGTTCAACTCGTCGTTGGTGATTGCCAGAGCGGCCGCAGGCGCCAGGGCCAGCGCCACCAACACTGCATGAGCGATAGCTTTGTGACGCATGACACCCCCGGTCGCGTTAAGGCTTTGGAAAGCAGGCGCAAACGTTAGCCCCTCCGTCCAACCAGGTCAATGTTGGTCACGATGCACCTTGCGCTGCCCAGCGATTCGCCCGGCGCAACCGCACGGCCCTGCCGGCACATCACCAGGTGACCAACGACGGACCTGCGGGCAGCAACTCGGACTACATGGGGATCGACACGCTGAGGCCGGGCCCGGCGCAGTGATCAAGTTGCACCGGCGCAGCGCGCTCGCGCGGCGGCGCGCCGGTTGCGCGAACGCCCGCATGCCGCAGTTAACATTCAAACGCGATTGAGACGTAAGATGGAGTGCCGCTTGGCCTCTGTGCCGGCGGTCGCGCGTTGTGCAGATCAAGGCTGCCTTTTCGCCCACGCGTGGTTGACGGCCCAGGGGTCATCGACGGACGCGAATGGCGTGCTGTCCGAATCACGGAGGTGCTGCAATGAACAGGTTTTCTTCGGGTGCGCTGCTGTCGATGCTGTTGCTGGCCGGCGGGGCACTTGCGGCTGGCAACGCACCTCCCGGTTCGACGCGCGCGCCAGCGGCGCCCGCTGCGACCGGCGTGTCGTTGACCAATGTGTCCAGTTTCGAGGACCCGTGCGGCGGCGTGCGCTACAACGCCACGTTGACCTTCACCGGCACCACCAACGATGGCGGCGGCAACGACACCGTCTGGCTGGTCATCTTCGATGATTCGGTCGAGAAGTTTGCGCAGACGTTCACCGCGCCGGTGAACCAGCAACGCTCGCACCAGATTGCCGTCGAGTATCCGGGCAGTGTCGGTACCGTGGTCCCCGGTATCGGCATCTATGTTCGCGAAACCCGCACTTCCGGCGATCTGCTGGTATTCGACCCGTTCCTGCCGACGCGTCTTTCCACCTGCACCATCGGCGGCACGCCGCCGACGCTGGGGTTCAATCCGACCATCAACACGATCATTGCCTACGGCAGCAATGGCAGCGCCAGCCCGATCGGGGTCATCAATGCGGGTGGCGGCTCCGGCAGCGGCCCGGCGGCCACCACGACGCTGAGCAATTGCGTGATCAATTCGGGCGGCGCCGCATTTCCCACGAGTTCATTCAACCCGAATGTCAGCGCGGTTGGCAGCGGCAACCCGTCGCCGGCCAGTTTCAGCCTGCCGAATTGCGTTCCGCAGGCGACCGTGGTCTCCACCAGCATGCAATGCGCGGAAACCCGCGGCAGCGGCGGCACGGTGACGCAGCGCTTCTGGACGCTTTCCTGTCCTGCGGGTGCTGCGCCCGTGGCACCCCCACGGCTGGGCAGTCCGACGGTTGCGGCAGTGACGCCGAGCGGCGCGCTGCCCAACGGCAACAGTCAGGCGCCATCGATATCGCGCACCGGCAATCGCGTGGCCTACACCTCGGATGCCAGCAACATCGTTCCGGGCGATCCCAATAACAGCAACGACATCTTCCTGCGCGATCGGGTGACGGCTACCACCACTCGCGTCAGCGCATTGGCCGCCCCGTTGAGCGCGGACCCCAACGAAGTTTTCGACGATCCGGCGATCTCGGCCGATGGCAATGTCGTGGCCTTCACTGGCGTTACCACCGGTCAGGTGTTTGCTGCCGCCGGAGGCGTCGGTCGCAAGATCAGCGCGAACGCAGCCGGTGTGCTCGGCAACGCCGACTCCGCCAACGCGTTCCCGACCAATGATGGCTCGCAGGTGTTCTTCCAGTCGCGCGCGACCAACCTGCTCGCCGGCAGCGACGGCAATGGCAACACCGCCGACATCTTCGTCAAGAATCTGGGTAATGAGTCGGTCACGCTGGTCACGGTCGGGCCCAACGGTGAGCCGGCGGACGGTCCCAGCGCCGCGCCGTCGGCGTCCGCCGACGGCCAGACCGTCGTGTTCCATTCGCTGGCGACCAACATCGTGCCCGGTGGCGCGCCGACGCCGACTGCCTTCAGCCAGAACTTCGACAGCGTTACCGCGCCGACATTGCCGTCGGGTTGGAGCGCGCAGAACACGGTGTCCGGCAACGGCTTGCGCTGGGTGACCAGTGCCGGTGCCAGTCCGCCGGCGGCGAGCTTGCCCAACGCCGTCAGCGTCGACGAGGAAGGCGTGGTGTCGAACAAGCTGCTCGACAGCCCGTTGTTGACGCTGACAGCGCAGCCGGCGACGCTCACGTTCCGCCGTTTCCATGACCTCGAGGTGGATGCCGGGGGCGCCTATGACGGCCTCGTGCTGGAACTGTCGGTCAACGGCGGTGGCTTCATTGATGCGGTCGGCGCCGGCGGGAGCTTCACCCAGGGCGGCTACACCGGTGTGATCTCCAGCAACTTCTCCAGTCCGATCGCCGGTCGCAGTGCCTGGACCGGTGCTACCGGCGGCAGTTATGCCACCACGGTGTACTCGCTGCCGGGCAACATCGCCGCCGGCAGCAGCGTGCGCTTCCGTTGGCGCCTGGCGACCGACGTGTCGGTCGCCGGCAATGGCGCGCGCATCGACAGCATCACTTCGACCAACCTGACGCAGCCGTCGACGGTGGTCGACAAGTTGCCGCCTGGCGTCAAGGCCGGCACCATCCAGCAAGCGACGATGATGCGCGAATCGGGCCGCAGTCGCTTCTACTTGAGCCGCAACCGAACCACCGGCGAGCTCGGCAATGGCGACAGCACCAATGTCAGAGTGACGCCGGACGGCCGTTGGGCGGTGTTCGAATCCGACGCCACCAACCTGATCTCTGGCGACACCAACGGTTTCAAGGACATCTTCCGCGTCGAGGTCGTCAACAACCAGGTGGTCGGCATGGACAAGGTGACGGTGACCAAGGCCGGCGTACAGGCCAACGGTCCCAGCTTCCTGCCGCAGATCAGCGACGATGGACTGCTGATCACCTTCCAGACCGAAGCCACCAACCTGGTTCCGCCGGACACCAACGGGCAACCGGACGTGATGGTGAAGTCGATGATCACCGGCGACGTACTGCGCATGTCGCAGACCACGGACGGGCAGGAGCCCAACGGACTTACCGTGCTGCCGGTGATCTCCGGCGACGGCAGTACGCTCGCTTTCTGCACGCTCGCCACCAATGTCGCGCCGGGGGACAACAACAATGCGGCCGACATGCTCACCTCCAGCATCCAGAGCGGACTGCCGCGCGACGAGCCCGGCCTGGTGCGCTTCACCTTGCCGACGCCGAATCCGCCGAATGCCAACTGCCCGGCCGGATTCTTCAGCGCGGTGGTCGACGATGGCCCGGGCGCCGGCTTGACCTCGGGCGCTTTCGGGGTGGAGGTGCTGCTCGACGATCCGGGTACCCGGGTGCTTGCCGGTGGCCTCAACTTCGGCGGCCTGATCGATGTCAGCCAGGTCGGTTTCGCGGCCTTCAACATCGCCAACCCGGCGAACGAATCGCAACGCCTGAATCTGTCGCTGAGCGGCAGCCCGTCGAGCAGTTCGAGCGCCAGCTACCCGGTGCGCGTGCGCATCGCCCGGCGCACGGCGACCACCACCGATGTCGTTTTCGACAGTACGCAGACGATCTCGCTGACCAGCCCGTTCACCACCACCATCGATCTGCCGCCGGCATTCTATGAGGCCACCGTGGCGCCCACTTCCGGGACCACCGGCGGTGCTCCAGAAGGTCAGTTCTTCTTCTCGCTGACGACCAGCTTCATCAATCGTCCCGGCGGCGGTTTCCAGGGTGGCGCAGTGGTCGGCGGTTATCACGCCCCGCACCCCTTTGGTGGGGTCAGCGGTTTTGCGGCTTTCTGCCTGGCGACGCCGCATACCACCAGTGTGCGCGTGCTGTCGCAACCGAGTTACGGGCCGGCGGGTGCCAAAGACCTGCGCTTGCGCATGCAGGATGCGCAACAGCGCGATGTGGTGGTGGTGCCGTCGAACTGACGGGTGCCAGCCGCGCCCGTTGGGGGCGGGCTTGTGCCGCGAGCCTCGAAACACCCGAGCTCGCGGGACAGGCCCGCTTTCACTCGGGGCGCTTGTGTGCCGGCAGCAGCGACCTTGAGTCGCGCGCTCCGACCATGATGGTCGCCAACGATCCCGATCGCGCTGGGTTCGCCAGAACACAGCGCCGCCACCATCGACAGGTGTACAGTCACCCTTGTTGCGTCAATCACGTTGCGGAGTAGCCCATGGGTATGTCGCGTCCGTTTTTCCCGTTTTTCCGCGGCATGGTGCCCGGAAGTGTCGTGGCGCTGCTGCTGTTGGCGTGCGCCATGCCGGCGCTTGCTGCGTCTCCCGGCATCGATGGCGACCTCGGGTCGTTGGCCCCGGCTTACCGCACTTACCTCGTGTCGCCGCCGGACGTCAGCAAATTCATCGCCGAGGACAGCAAGACCAACCAGGCGCCCTATCGCTATGGCGTCGAAGTGGCAACGCCCGGCCTCTATCTGCAGGACGGCAAGCCCAGCCACGGTGTGATTGAAACCCTGCCCGACGGGCGTCGCCTGTGGCGCGTCGAGGTGGTTTCGCCGGGCGCGCTCTCGCTGGAGTTCGCGTTCGCCAAGCTCGGCTTGCCGGGTGGCGCCGAATTGTTCATCCACTCCCGCGACCGAGCGCTCTCGCGCGGCCCGATTCGCGCCGCCGACGTGCAGCCGGATGGCCGCTATTTCTCGGCCTTCGTGCCGGGCGACACCGCCATCCTGGAAGTTGCGATGGCATCCGCCGCATTCGCCGACGCCGAAATCCGCGTCGCCAATGTGGGCCACGCTTACCGCGGCATCTTCGAAGCCTTACGCGGCAACAAGTCAGGAAGCTGCAATGTCGATACCATCTGCCCGCTCGGCGACCAGTGGCGCGACCAGATCGACGCTGTCGGCCACTACACGCTGCGTACCGGCGGCGGTACCGCGGTGTGCACCGGCAGTTTGATCGCGAATACCCGAAACGACACCACGCCGTACTTTCTGACCGCCAACCACTGCCTCAGCACCGAAGCCGTCGCCGACACCGTGGTGGTCTACTGGAATTACCAGTCGAGTACCTGTCGCGCGCCGGGCTCCGCCTCGAGCGGCACGCCGCTGCCATCGTCGATCGCCACGCATACCCAATCGGGTACCGCGCTGGTGGCCACCAGTGCCGCCAGCGACTTCGCGCTGTTGCGTCTCGACAGCGCCGTGCCGACCGCAGCCAATCCGTTCTGGACCGGCTGGGATGTGCGTGGCGACGCGCCGCCCACCGCGGTCACCATCCATCACCCGGCGGGCGACGAAAAGCGCATTTCCGACACCATCATCCCGTTGACCACCTCGGCCTACCTGGGTGCGGAAGGTAGCGGCACCACACACTGGCGCGTCGCCGACTGGAACAACGGCACTACCGAGGGCGGCTCTTCCGGTTCCGGCCTGTGGAGCCCGAGCAAGCAACTGATCGGTCAACTGCACGGTGGTTTCGCGGCCTGCGGCAACAATGAAGCCGATTGGTACGGGAAGTTGTCGGTGTCCTGGAACGGCGGCGGTACGCCGACCACGCGCCTGCGCGACTGGCTCGACCCGATCAACAGCGGCGTCAGCACACTGAACGGCAATCGCGCATCCGGCGGCAGTGGTGGCATGGTTCTCGGTGGAACCGCTGATGAGCCGAGTGCGAGCCGTGTCGCATTGCCGACGCCGAATCCGCCGAACGCCAGTTGCCCGGCCGGCTTCTTCATCGCCACCGTTGCCGATGGCCCGCAGGCAGGCCTGACGCCGGGCGCTTTTGGCATGGAACTGCTGCTGGACGCGCCGGGAACGCGAGTCCTCGCGGGTGGGCTCAACTTCGGTGGCCTGATCGACGTCAGCCAGGTCGGTTTCGCGGCGTTCAACATCGCCAACAATGCGAACGTGCAGCAGACCTTGAACCTGAGCCTGACCGGTAGCCCGTCGAACAACAGCGCGGGCAGCATTCCGGTGCGCATCCGCATCGCAAGGCGCACGGCGACCACCACCGACGTGGTTTTCGAAAGCACGCAGACGATCTCGCTGGCGACTCCCTACGTGACCAGCATCAACCTGCCGCCGGCGTTCTACGAGGCTACCGTGGCGCCGATTTCGGGCACACCCGGTGGTGCGCCGGAGGGTCAGTTCTTCTTCTCGCTGACGACCAACTTCGTCAACAGCACCGGTGGCGGCTTCGAAGGCGGCGCGGTGGTTGGCGGCTACCATGCGGAGCATCCCTTCGGCGGTGTGTCCGGCTTCGCCGCGTTCTGCCTGGCGACGCCGCATACCGTGAGCATGCGCGTGCTGTCGGCGCCCAGCTATGGCGCTACCGGCGCGCGCGACCTGCGGCTGCAGATTCTCGATGCGCAGCAGGCGGTGGTGGTCACGCATCCGACCGGAGGCGGCGGCAACGTCGCACCGACGGCCAACTTCAGTTTCACCACCAATGGCCTGACCGCGAATTTCGTCGACGCCTCCAGCGACAGCGATGGCAGCATCGCTTCGCGCAGTTGGAATTTCGGCGACGGCGGCACCTCGACGGCGACCAATCCAACGCGCACCTACGCTGCCGCCGGAACCTACACGGTGACGCTGACAGTGACCGACAACGGCGGCGCAAGCAGTACCACCTCGCGCTCGGTGACGCTGACCTCGGGTGGTGGCGGCGCGGTGCAACTGGCAAACAATGTGGCCGTCAACGGATCCACCAACTCGACGACGCCGAACAGCAGTTTTGCCGAGTACACCGTGGTGATTCCGGCCGGCGCCAGCAACCTCAGCATCGCCACCACCAATGCCACCGGCGATCTCGACCTGCACGTGCGCTTCGGCCAGGCGCCGACCCTGACCACCTTCGACTGCCGGCCGTTCCTCGACAGCGGCAACGAAACCTGCACCTTCCCGACGCCGGGCGCCGGCACCTATTTCGTGCGCGTCTATGGATTCGCCACCGGGCCGCAGACCTTCACCATCCGCGCATCATGGACGGTCGCCGCCGGCAATGCCTTGCAGAATGGCGTGGCGGTGAACGGTTCGACCAATTCGAGCACGCCGAACGGCAGCTTTGCCGAGTACACCGTGGTGCTGCCGGCGGGCGCCAGCAATCTCAACATAAGCACCAGCAACGCAACCGGGGACCTCGATCTCTACGTGCGCTTCGGCCAGGCGCCGACACTCACCACTTTCGACTGTCGTCCCTTCCTCGACAGCGGCAACGAGAGCTGCATATTCGCCTCGCCCAGCGCCGGGACGTACTTCATCCGCGTCTACGGATTCGATACCGGGCAACGGACATTCACCATCCGCGCGACCTGGAACCCGTGACGAACACCCGCGACTGCCGATGGGTGAACATGCATTGACGGCGGAATCGCCTCTGGCGGTTCCGCCTTTCTGGAAGCGAAATCCGCCAACAATCCAGATGCGGATCGGCTGCAGCGTCGCCTCCGGCGGTTGCGCCCTGCTCGTCGGCGGGCTTGCCGCCGTTCGCCTGCGGCCCTGATCATCGGCGGTTTTTCCGGGACGGCCCGCATGACCCTCGATCTGCCGCACGGCTTCAAGCGTTGGTCCAACTTTGCCGAGGTCGAGGCCGGTGCGTTTCGGCTGGGCGAGGAATGGCGCGGCCAGCAGGCGTTCCAGGCGCAACTGCTGGCGAACGGTCGCGAGCGCAAGGTCGGTGGCTATTGCGCGCTGTGCCAGTGCGAAACCGAGTTCGCGATCCGCGGGCCTGAGGGTGTCGAGCCGAACTGGCGCGAGACGATGAACTGCGCGCAGTGCGAATTGATCAATCGCTGGCGCGCCAGCGCGCACCTGTACGCGCTGCTGGCACCCACGGCGCCGCCCGGTCCGGTGTACATGACCGAACAGACCACGCCGCTGTTCGCCTGGATGGCCGAGCGTTATCCCGGTTTGATCGGCAGCGAGTACCTCGGGCCCGAAGTTGCACCAGGCGCGACGGTGTCGCGACACGGGCATTCACTGCGCCACGAGGACATCACCGCGCTGTCGATGGCCGATGCCAGCCTGGCCGCGATCCTGAGCTTCGACGTGCTCGAACACGTGCCCGACTACCGCGGCGCCGTGCGCGAATTCGCGCGCACCCTGATGCCCGGCGGTCTGTTGCTGCTGACCGCACCGTTCCATTTTCAGGGCGCGCAGACCATCGTGCGCGCCCGCCTCGGCGGCGATGGTCATATCGAGCACGTGCTGCCGGCGATGTACCACGGCGACCCGCTGAGCGCCGACGGCGTGCTTTGCTGGCAGGAGTTCGGCTGGGATCTGTTGACGGAACTTAACAATGCCGGCTTCGGTCAGACCGAAGTGATCAGCTGCTGGGCGCCGGAATTCGGTTACCTCGGTGGTCTGCAACCGTTCGTGGTTGCCAGGCGTTAGGCGCATTCCTGAAGTCCAGGGGCCCGGCGCCTTGGCGCCGTGGTTCGCCGCATCGGCAATTGCCCTGGATGACCTGGAGTTCCCCATGCCTGCATCGATTCACCGATTGCGCAGCTTGCCTGCCGTGTTGATGTTCGCGGCGTCGCCATTGCTCGCGCAGACCGCCGATACCCGCTTTGGCGCCTGGAGCGAGGCGGGTGCAGCGAATCAGCCCGGGCGCGTGCTCGATGGCCTGCAACTGGATAATGGCAACTATCTGCAACTGAGCGCTGACGGTGTGGTCTGGCTCACCGGGCGCGAGGACGGACCGATTCCGCTCAACGATGCAGCGGCCCTGCGACCGCTCGGAACGACCTCCGCAATGCTGTACTTCGGCGGCCCGCTCCCTCGGGTGGTCCTGAGCGCCGATCGACCCGCGGGCATCCACCTCAGCGCCAACGATGGATTCACCTGGTACAGCGCTACCGGGCTCGATGCCAGCGGCGTCGATCTTGGCCTTGAGGCCCGGCCTGCCAGTGGTCAGGTGTTCCACTTGAGACAACTGCCGCAATCCGCCGGGCAGCCGGCGCAGCTGGCACTGCATGCGTCGGCCGATCGCGGTGAGTCGTTCAGCCGCATAGCCTTGTTGCCGTTTTACTCGGCGCTCGACTCGCAGCCGGCCGGCAACGCCTTCTACGTGCTGCGCGAAAACCTGCTGGTCGAGACCAATGTACTCGGGAACTTCCTGTCGGACGTCGGTGCGGTGCCGATCGACTTCCCGCCCGAAGCGCTGCGCGGCATCGGCGTCTGTGCCGGCGGGGTCGGCGCCGTGGATCATGTCTGGGCCTTCTACAAGGTCGGCGACGGCGACAACGCCGAGGTGCGGGTGTACCGGTCGCTGGATGGCGGACGCCAATGGCAGGCGCGCACGTCGATCCCGGGCAAGTTCCCGACGCGCATCCCGGTGCAGTGCTCGCGCAGCGATCCGTCGCTGGCGTTCGTCGCTGGCGAAGGGGCATGGCGGACCGCAGACGGCGGCAGCAGTTGGCAGCCGATTTCCGATGTGGCCGCTCACGCAACCGCGCCGCACAGCAATCTGCCGGCCGCCGTCCATCGTATCCGCAGTTCGCGTTTCGATGAACGGTCAGAGCGATTGCTGTTCGCCACGGACGCGGGCCTGTACGAATCCGCTGACGCCGGGCGCACGGTGAGCCGCCTGCCGCAGACCTTGCGCAACAGCCAATACCCGCAGCTCGCGAGCCGATCGCCGCTGGGAGATCTGGTTTTTCTCGCCGCCGGCGAGGGCGGCTACCAGCGCATGAACATCATCATGACGACCCCGGCATTCAGCACCCGACGCGCCAGCGGCAGCTATCGGCGACTGGCGCTTGCCGATGACGGCAGCCGCGTATGGCTGGCCGGCGCTGACGGAGTTCTGCTGGATGCCGACCCGGCGAGCGCGACCGCGTCCCGCCTGTACCACTGGACCCTGCCCGATCGCGTGCGCGCCAGCAGCGACTTGTTGCTGGTGGCGATGCCGGGCGATCGCGACCGCGCCCTGCTCGGCGGCGTGAATATCGACGGCGCACCGGGACTGCTGGAACTCGGTTTCGACGGCACCACGATCCACTGGCGCGCACTCGACCACCGATTCGCGACCGACGCCGCCAGCGTCGCTCTGACCGCGTCGCCGCATCAACAAGGTCGCTTGTACGTGGCCGATGCGTTGGGTCGGCTGCATCGCAGCGATGACGCGGGCCGCAGTTTCAGCCTGCTCGCGGGCGGCGCAGTCGTCGGCCAGGGGGTGCGCGAGATCCTGGTCGACCCGACCCGGCCCGATCGCCTGCTGCTGGGCGGCGACGCCGGCGCGCTGGCCAGCGTGCGCGAATCTCTCGACGGCGGCAGCAGCTTTCACGACTACGCCGACGGCCTGATTCCGACCACGGTCAACGCGCTGGCGCTGTCGGGCGATGGCCGCCATCTGTTCGCAGCCAGCGCCGATGGCCCGTGGTATCACGAACCCGCGACGGCGCGCTGGCGCCATATCGGCGCTGGCCAGGCGCCCGACCAGAATTACCTCGATGTCGAATATGTAGACCGCATCCAGCGCGCGCGCTTCGCCACTGCAGGTCGCGGCATGTGGCAGGTGCAGCTGCTGGCGCCGGCCCCGGCCGGCGCCACGCTCGACGAACCGCAAGCCGCGGGTTTGCCGTTGCCGCTGCCGGCGGCGCCGCAATTTGGTTGTCCGGCCGGGTTCTATGTGGCGGAAGTCGATGATGGTCCGGGTGCCGGGGATCATCCGGGTAGCTTCGGAATGGAGCTGTTGCTGGATGCGCCCGGTACCCGCGAACTGGCGGGGGGCCTGAACTTTGGCGGGCTGATCGACGCCGGGCAACCCGGTTTCGCCGGCTTCAGCCTGCGCACCTCGCAAACCGTGCGCCTGGAGCTGCGCGCTGCCGACGCTCAAGGCGATCCCATCGCCCTGCAGGTGCGCGTGAGCCAGCGCATCGGAACGCACAGCAACGTGGTCCACGAAAGCACGCCGATGCTGTCCCTGGAGCAGCCGTGGCAGACCGAGCTGCTCTTGACCCCGGGGTTCTACGAAGCCCGGGTGGCGGCGCCCTGCTGCAGCGCGGACACCGCGGGCGGCGCGCCCGAGGCGCAGTTCTATTTTTCGATGACGACGCCGGGCGGCCCTGGTTTCGAGGGCGGCGCGGTGGTCGGCGGTCATCATGCCAGCGTGGCCGGCCTGATCTCCGGCTTCGCGTCGTTCTGCCTGGCCCAGCCCCATTCGATCACTCTGCGCACGCTGAGCGCGCCCAGCTACGGTCCGGTTGGTGCCCGCGACCTCAGGCTGCGCTTGCGCGATGGCGAAGGACGCACGCTGCTGTTGTTGCCGGCCACCGCGCCCTGAGCTCAGTGCAAAGCGCGGAGTTCAGGGGATGATCTTCATGTGGATCAAGGTGCCATCGGCGAGGATCTGATAAGCAGTCGCCAACGAAGCACGGAGCCTTTGGCCATGAATCCCCGCAATCCGCGCGCAGCGCATCGCAGTATCGACGACCTTTGCGCCCGCGCCAGCGTGCTGCTCGCATTGCTCGTGGCGGGTGCCGCCGGGGCCTCCCCGGTGGTCCCGTTGCGCGATACCACGCTGGGCACCCAGGGCGACTTCGGTCGCGGCTGCGCCTTCGTCGGCAACCAGTTGCAGTGCTGGGGCGGCAACTCCAGCGGTTCGCTCGACATCGGCGCCACCGCATTGGAGTCGCTGACGACGTGGATGAAGCGACCGGATACGGCGTCAGGCGACTTTGACCGCCCGACCAGTCTGGTTGCGATCGACCGCACCTGCCTGACCGATGCTGCCGGCGTCTGGTGCTGGGGGCGCAACGAGCGCGGCCAACTCGGGCTGGGCGATCGCGTCAATCGACCCACGCCGGAGCACTTGCCGGGGCTGCCGGGTGATGTCGTCGAGGTCGTGTTCGGGCGGTACCACGCCTGTGCCCGCACGCAGGCGAGCGGACTGTGGTGCTGGGGCGGCAACAACTACGGCGAGACCGGCCAGGCGCCGGGCGCTGCGGTGCTCGACCCGGTCACCAATGTGGTGATGAGCCCACCGCAAACGCGCGCCATGGCGGTGCCCGGCTTGCCGGCAACGCCGATTGCCGTGGCGCTCGGCGAGTACTTCAGTTGCGCGCTGGTCGGTACCGGGGTCTGGTGCTGGGGCAACAATGAACAGGGCCAGCTGGGCGATGGCAGCCAGATCGCGCGCCCGCTGCCGGCGCCGGTGACCGGCCTGCCGGCGACCATCCAGCGTATCGCCCTCGGCGAACAGCACGCCTGCGCCATCGATGGCATCGGCGATGTCTGGTGCTGGGGCAACAACCAGTCGGCACAGGTCGGCGTCGCGGCCAGCACGACGCGGCTGATCGAACCCTTGCCGCTGCGCGTCAATGCTATGGGCGGTCCGGCAACCCGGCTGTACCTGAGTTTCTCGCAGAGCTGCGCGCTGGTGGGTAGCGACAAGAAGTGCTGGGGTGTATCGATCGACGGAACCAATGGCCCGAACCCTCAAGTGATCGCCAAGCCTGCGGGTGCCCCCGCCGACTGGCTGTCCGACTGCTACTCGCTCGCGGGGGAATTGCAATGTCCGGTGGTCTCGACGCGCCACCCGCACACACCGCTCGACGCCCGCCCGGTGCCCGGATTGTCCGGTCGTCCGGCGCAGCTGGCGCTCAGCCGCGACTTTGCCTGCGCGCGGATGCCCGATCAGTCGGTGTGGTGCTGGGGCACCAATACCCGTGGCCAACTGGGGCAGGGCGATGTGAATGCGCGTGCGCAGGCCGTTCGTGTGCCGCTGCCGCCGACCCAACAGATCGCCGTCGGCACCGCGCACGCGTGCGCTGCCACCAGCGACGGCCTGTGGTGCTGGGGCAGCAATGCCTACGCCGCACTCGGCGACGGTACTTCTGTCGATCGCCCAGCTCCGGTCCGCTCGCAATTCGCCGGCACGCTGATTGCCGCCGGCGAGGGCCACACCTGCGCCTACGCCTCGGGCGGCGAGTTGCGCTGCTGGGGCAACAATTCGGTCGGTCAGGTCAGTGGACAGCACTCGGGGACGCTTCCGGGTGGCGCCTCGCCGCTGGGCGCGGCGGCAATCCGCGAACTGAGCGCCGGCCTGTCGCACACCTGCGCGGTATTGCAGTTGTCGGCTGGCGCCACGGAAACGCGCTGCTGGGGTCAGTTGCCGACGACCGCCGATGAGGCCACCGGCGGCATCACCGACTACAGTCCGCGCCTGATCACTCCCGGCAATCCGATACCGGCCGACTCCATCATCACGCTGCGTTCGTCCGGGTTCACCACCTGCGCCGGCGACCGTTGTTTCGGTTTGAGCTACCTGCCGGCCGATCGTGGCGTGTTCCGCGTCGACCAGTTGCTTGTGCCGCCGATGCCGTCGCCGCGCGCGTTCGCCCTCGGCAGCCGCCTCGCGTGTCTGCAGGGCGCTGGAACCGATGTGCGCTGTTCGGCGCTGACCAACCGCGCCTGCCAGTTCGAGTGGCTTGCACGCTTGCTGTTCACGCCAGGCCAGATGATCGGCTGCCAGTTCTCCGAATCGCTGGTCTCGCCTGCGGAGCGCGAGTGGATCCGCGTGATCGGCCTGCCATCGCCGCCGCTGTTGCTGCAAGGCGGCGAGCAGTACGCCTGCGCAGCGCTCGCCCAGGGCACTTATTGCTGGGGTCCGCGGGTGCCGCTTTACTTCAACGCGAGCGGAGCCGACTACGGTCCGGTCTACCGCGCGGGCGCCATCGAACCGGCACCGACGGTGGCGGTGCCACTCGATCCGGCGCGCGCTTGCCCGGCGTATCTGGTGTCCTCGGTCAGTCTGCTCGACCCCTCCGCGGCGGACGCAGCAGGCGCCTGGGGCCAGGAGATCCTGCTCGGCAGCGGCAGGCGCTTCCTCAATGGCGGGCTCAATTTCGGCGGTTTCGGCAGCGCCGCGGGATCCGGCGTGCCGGGTTATGCGGCGTTTTCGATCAACAACCCGGCCAACAGCGAGCAGGCGGTGACACTCGATCTGCGCGGTGACGGCGGCGAGTTCACGCTCACGATCGAAAGCACGCTGCCGCCGTCGACCGCACGCATCGAAGTGCTGCGCGAACGCGTGACCCTGGTCGATGCGCCGCTGCGACGCAGTGTCAATCTGCGCAACGGTTTTCACATCGTGGTGCTGCAACCGGTCTCGGGGACACGCCTGTTCCTTGCCGGCATCGGCACCACCACCCTCGATGGGGGTCCTGCCGCATTTCAGGGCGGCGCCGTGGTCGGCGGCCATCTTGGCGGCGAGCAAACCGGCTTCAGCGGCATCTGCACCGACGACGCCACCAGCGTGTCGATCCGCACCGAGGCGCGCAGCAGCCGTGGCCTGATCGGTGCAAGCGACCTGCGCCTGCGCACGATCGAAGGCCAGACCGGCGCCATGCTTTACGACAGCGCGCCCGCCCAGTGATGCAGGATCGCAATCCTCGGTTCGTCCTGAGCGTTTCCCGCGAGCCTTGCGAGCGGGAAATGGTCGAAGGACGCCCACCGCGCACCTGCTCAGCCCGCTTGCGATTCGCAAATGCCATGCATCTCCCATGGCGCAACTACGCTGGGGGCGGTCCTCGCGACAGCATCGAACCCGGCAAGTCCGCGTCCTTCGACGGTTTCACCCGGAACAGTGTGGGGGAAACGCTCGGGACGAACGGTATCGCGATGGGTTCACCGAATGGTCACGAGCGCCGCCACCCGCGCGGCGATACCGCTATCCTGCGCGTCCCCGTCCGCCGCGCTGGCGAACGCAAACTCATTTGAGGGTCGCCGTGAGCCACAACCTGCCCACCCATCCGACCGTCGACCAGCTCGAGGCCTTCCTGGTCGGATTCGGCGGCACCGATGGCGGTTATCTGCGCGCGCACTGGCCGCGTTTCGTCGAGACCAAGGCCGAGCTGATGACCACCTGGCCGCAGCAGCGCGGCAATCGCCTGCTGGATGTCGGTGGCCACTGGCTGCACCAGGCGGCGCTCTACGCGGTCGATGGTTTCGACGTCACATCGGTGGACCTGGCAGCGACGTTCGAGTTGCCGCACGTGCAGGCGCAGGCTCGGGCGCTGGGCATCAAGCTGCATCTGGAGACCAACCTCGAGCACCCGCAGGTGCTGTCGCAATTGCCGGACAACAGTTTCGACCTGATCTTGTTCAGCGAGATCATCGAGCACATCACCTTCAACCCGGTGGCGATGTGGACGGTGCTGTACAAGTTGCTGGCGCCCAAGGGCCGCATCGTCGTGACCACGCCGAACTACTACGCCCTGCGCGGTCGTTTGTGGAATCCCAAGCGCTTCCTGTCCGGCAATGGCGGCGGCCTGCCGGTGCGCGAAATCATGGATTACCACACCTACGGCCATCACTGGAAGGAGTTCTCGGCCAAGGAGCTGATCGAATACTTCTACCGGGTGTCGCCCGACTTCTGCACCACCAAGGCGGCGCATCGCCACGCGTTCCACGAGCGCCAGTATGGTCCGCCGCCCGGCGGCTTGGCGCGCTGGCTCGAGAAACGTTTCCCGATCCTGCGCCCGAACCTGCACATGGAAATCGACTTGCTCGAAAAGAAGCAGGGGATTCTGGCGAAACCGGGCTGGGCGTAGCCGATTGGCGTCGGCCGCGGCCGCGTAGCCGACGTCAGCCTTCGGCGTCACAAAAGCACGGAAAGCATCGGTGACCTTGAACCTCGTCATTGCGAGCGCAGCAAAGCAATCCAGTGACACTTCTTGGTTCTCGCGCTGTGGTTCACAGCAAGAGTTGCTGGATTGCTTCGTCGCTGCGCTCCTCGCAATGACGAGGCCCCCTAGTGGGCTGGGCGTAGCCGATTGGCGTCGGCCGCGTAGCGTTGCCGCGCTCACCGACGTCAGCCTTCGGCGTCACAAAAGCACGGAAAGCATCGGTGACCTTGAACCTCGTCATTGCGAGCGCAGCGAAGCAATCCAGTGACACTTCTTGGTTCTCGCGCTGTGGTTCACAGCAAGAGTCGCTGGATTGCTTCGTCGCTGCGCTCCTCGCAATGACGAGGCCCCCCAAGCCCGCATTTCTCACACCGGCGCGAAAAGATGCACGGATTTCCCGCCAATGCTCGATTTCACCTCTTCGGCTCCATACACACACCGTCGCCTGCATCTTTTCGCTTCGCGGCCCTGGCTTGGTCTTTGCGCCGAGGGCTGCGTTGCTCGTCGTCGCAATGGAGCAACCATTCCTCCTCCTCGCGCCTTGCCCTCGGCGCAAATCCCTTCGCCATCATCCACGACCGGTGTGAGAAATGCGGGCTAGTGTGCAACCGCAGCATTTCCGGTTTACTCTCGGGTGAACGGACGGTGAGGATGCCGTCGATCGCGTGAGGATGGGATGAGCAATCAGTTGATGACCGGTGCGGAGATCGTGGTGAAGGCGCTGCAGGATCAGGGCGTGCGACACATCTTCGGTTATCCCGGCGGCGCGGTACTTCCCATCTACGACGCGTTGTTCCAGCAGTACACCGTCGAGCACATCCTGGTCCGTCATGAGCAAGGCGCGGCGCATGCGGCCGAAGGTTATGCGCGTTCGACCGGCAAGGCCGGCGTGCTGCTGGTCACCAGCGGCCCGGGTGCGACCAATGCGGTCACCGGCCTGGCCGACGCGATGATGGATTCGATTCCGCTGGTGTGCATCACCGGCCAGGTGCCGACCCATCTGATCGGTTCGGATGCCTTCCAGGAATGCGACACGGTCGGCATCACCCGCGCCTGCACCAAGCACAATTTTCTGGTCAAGGATGTCGACGATCTGGCGCGCGTGCTGCACGACGCCTTCCACATCGCGACCACCGGGCGTCCCGGCCCGGTGGTAGTCGACATTCCCAAGGACGTGCAGTTTCGCCGTGGCGCCTACAGCGGCCTGAACAACATCGTGCACCGCACCTACCGGCCGCGCGTCAAGGGCGATCCGGCGCGCATCGAGCAGGCGGTGGAGCTGATGATCAGCGCGCGTCGGCCGGTGTTCTATACCGGCGGCGGCGTCATCAATGCCGGCTCTCGCGCGTCGGTGCTGCTGCGCGAACTGGTGCGCCTGACCGGGTTTCCGATCACCTCCACGCTGATGGGCCTGGGCGCCTTCCCGGCCAGCGATCGCCAGTGGCTGGGCATGCTCGGCATGCACGGCACCTATGAAGCCAACCTTGCGATGAACCGCTGCGATGTGATGATCAACATCGGTGCGCGCTTCGACGATCGCGTCACCGGGCGCCTCGACGCCTTTTCACCGGGCTCGAAGAAGATCCACGTCGACATCGATCCGTCATCGATCAACAAGACCGTGCGCGTGGACGTGCCGATCGTCGGCGACTGTGCGCATGTGCTGGAAGAGATGATCGCCGTGTGGAAGGCCAAGGCGCGCAAGCCCGACGAGGTCGCGATGACCGCCTGGTGGGCGCAGGTCGACGCCTGGCGCGCGCGCAACTCGCTCGGCTATCGCCAGACCGGCGACACCATCAAGCCGCAATACGCGGTCGAGCGCCTGTACAAGCTGACGCGCGAGCGCAAGACCTACATCACTACCGAAGTCGGCCAGCACCAGATGTGGGCGGCGCAGCACTACCGGTTCGAGGAACCCAATCGCTGGATGACCAGCGGCGGCCTCGGCACCATGGGCTACGGCATTCCCGCCGCTGTCGGCGTGCAGGTCGCGCACCCGGATGCGCTGGTGATCGACATCGCCGGCGAAGCCAGCGTGCAGATGACCATGCAGGAGCTGTCGACCGCGGTGCAGTACCGCTTGCCGATCAAGATCTTCATCCTCAACAACGAATACATGGGCATGGTGCGCCAGTGGCAGCAACTGCTGCACGGCGGCCGCTACGCGCATTCGTATTCCGAGGCGCTGCCGGATTTCGTCAAACTCGCCGAAGCCTACGGCGGCAAGGGCATCCGCGCGATCCGCCCGGACGAGCTCGACGCCAAGATCCAGGAAATGCTCGATTACGACGGCCCGGTGATCTTCGACTGCGTCGTCGACAAGCTGGAAAACTGCTATCCGATGATCCCGTCCGGCGCCGCCCACGACGAGATGATCCTGCCCGATGCGGTAGCCGGGGCAGGTGTGTCGGAGGCGGGGAAGATGCTGGTCTGAAAGGCGCGCTTTGCGCGCTTTCAGACTTGGGAAAAGGAAAAGGGAAAAAGGAAAAGGGGAGAGCGGGACACGGCAAGTTCAGAGTCTGCGATCCCCGTTCGTCCTCAGAGCCGCGGACTGGCGCGCCCTTGATTCCCCCTTTTCCTTTTTCCTTTTTCCTCTACTTGTCTCAACGCAACCCTATAACGAGCAGCCCCGATGAATCAGCCCGCCTCCGCCTACTTCCTTTCCGACGCCAAGCCGCGTCCCGCCAAGGCAACCCTGTCGATTACCGTCGACAATGAGGTCGGCGCGCTGGCGCGGGTGGTCGGGTTGTTCTCCGGTCGCGGTTACAACATCGAGTCGTTGACGGTGGCGGAAACCGACCACCAGAAGCACACCTCGCGGATCACCATCGTCACCAGCGGCACGGTCGATGTGATCGACCAGATCAAGGCCCAGCTCGGGCGGCTGGTGCCGGTGCACCGGGTGGTCGATCTGGCCGTCGACAAACCGGGACTGGAACGCGAGATGGCGCTGGTGAAGATCGCCGCGACTGGCGAGAACCGCGCCGAGGCGCTGCGCCTGGCCGAGGTGTTCCGCGCGCGTGTCATCGACATTTCGCCGCAGAGTTTCGTCTTCGAACTGACCGGCACGCCGGTGAAGATCGACGCCTTCGTCGAGATGATGATCCCGATCGGCCTGGTCGAGCTGTCGCGCACCGGCGTGGTGGCGATCGGGCGTGGCGCTGAGGCCACCTGAGCGCAAGACTGGCTCAAGGGGCGCACGCCTCGCGCCCTATTGCGTAGGTTCGCAGGGATCGGTAGACAACGATCCTTCCTTCCGGCAGGCGAACGTCGATGCGATTTGAGCAACGGATGCGCCGGTCATGAGGTCGCCGCCAGCGATCGCCGATCGCCACGTCGAGCGCAGCGTCCTGCTGCTGCTGTCGGCCCTTGGCCTCTGGCTGGCCGCAGCCGCCTGGCTGGTCAATGTCGAGTACGGCGATGGCTACAGCACGGTGGCCAACGCCGACTATCTGCTGGGCACATCGGATGCATGGTTCTGGCAGCGCGGCCCGATGATGGCGCTGCTGCTGGTGCCCGGGGAGTGGCTGGCGCAACGGCTGGGGCTGACGCCGCTTGACGTGCGGCCGCACCACGCCGTGATGGCGCTGCTGCATCTGTTGTACCTGGTGGGTGTCTGGCGCCTGCTGTCGGCTCGTTTCGGCAGCAATCCGGCAACCTTGCTCGGCTGGCTGGCCGCCATCCCGACGCTGGTGTTCTTCAGCTACGCGCCGTTCATCAGCCACGACATTCTGCCGGGCTTGCTGGTGCTGTGGCTGTTGCGCATTTCCGCCCGCTTCCCCGAGCGCTCGGGCGCGTTCGATCTCGGTCTGTTCTTTGCCCTGGTCTCGATGCTTGTGTTGATCAAGCAGACCTATGCCGTGGTGCCGGCGGCAATCCTGCTGGCTAGGCTCGGGGCGTTGCTCTCGGCGCGCCGGCTGACCGCCGTGGAACTGCGTGCGGGGCTGCTGTTGGTGGCTTCTGCAGTCGCTGCGGGCGCGTTCTGTTGGGTGGTCTACGCCGCGTTTTCAGCCGCACGCTTCCCGGAAGTCCCGTTCCTGCTGCGTCCGCTGGCGATCATCGACGAGATCGGCAATGCTTATGAGGGATACGCCGAACTGAGCGAGATCTTTTATTCGTGGGTCTATCTGCGCAATGTGTCCGCCTACGGCATCCTCGCGATGACGCTGCTGTTGCCGGGACTCGTGATGGCCTGGCGAGGCGGCAGTACCGAGTGGCGCCAACTGGCTCTGTGCTGGCTGTTGCTGCTGGCGGTGATGCAATGGACGCCATTCAAGGAGGTGCGCTATCTCGGTTTCCTTGCGCCATTGAGCGCTGCATTGATCATTCCTGTGATCGCATTGGCACTCGGTCGGGGCCTGGCGTATCGGGCGCTGCTGGGCGTGGTCCTGCTCGCCGACGTCGCCAGGGTCGTGCCCGAAGCCGCGCGCATCACCCAGCCCTACTATCAGGACGGCGTGACCGGATTCTTCGAGCCACTGGCGGACGTGCGCTACCGCGACGTGCCGATCTTCTTCGGCAAGGGTTGGCTGAGCTTCATCGCCCCGGATCCGCGCGCCTTTGTCGGCGATTCTTTTCATCGCATCGTCGAGATGCATATCGAGCAGGTCCGCGCGCTCTACCATCTGCCGCGCGAGCGCGTGTTTCGCGTCCAGTTGGCTGCCATCGCCGATGCCGCGCAGGTGCAGAGCGGCGCGCTGTTCCTGGTTCAAAATCAACTGCTTTCGCGTGGGCCGCCCTACGGAAGTAACAGTCGAGCCGGTTTGTCGGCGGATTTCGTGCAATTCCTGGCGCGCGCGGAGGACGTCGATTTCGTGCTCGAACAAGGCCGCTTCGTGGCTCGGGCTGAACCGGGCACGGTCATGATGCTGTTGCGCAAGGGCGCCGGAGGTACCGACATGGCGCGCGTGCAGGATGTCGTCGACGTCGCAAGCATGCGCCACTTTGCAGGCTTCGACGAGCTGCCCGATCGGGTGTCGGTGCGCGTGCTGGTGGTCCTGCGCGAGTGCGATCTCGGCGGCTGCCGGCGCACCGGCGATTGAACATCACCCGGTCAGCAGCGAAACATCCGCGGTCTGCAGGAACAACTGACTCAGGCGCTCCAGCAATGCCAGGCGGTTGTTGCGCACCGCAACGTCGTCGGCCATCACCATGACGCCGTCGAAAAAGGCGTCGATTGGCGCCTGCAGATCGGCCAGCCGCGTCAGGCCCTCGACGTACTCGCCCGCAGCAAAGCGCGGTGCGCTGTCACGCTCGGCATCGCCGATGGCCACGTAGAGGGCCTTTTCCGCATCGTGATGCAGGCGGTCGGTCTCCACGCCACCGATGGCCTCGATGTCGATGCCGCTCTCCGCTGCCTTGCGCAGGATGTTGCGGATGCGTTTGTTGGCGGCGGCGAGGCTCTGGCAGGCCGGCAACTGCTTGAACGCCAGCACTGCTTTCAGGCGCCGGTCGAAGTCGACCAGATCGTGTGGGCGGCGTGCAGCGACGGCTTCGAAAACGTCGCCGGTGATGCCGGCATCGGTGTAATACGCCCGCGTGCGTTCGAGAATGAATTCGTAGAGTTCGTTGACCGCCGGCGCGGTCAACTGGTCGACCAGCTTGGCCGACATCGCGCTGTCGTGGAACACCGCGCCGACGATCTTGCCGAGGTAGTCCTTGAGGCTCTGCGCCGGGACGCCGAGCACCGCCTGTTCCAGCGCTTGCGGCAAGTCGAGGCGGATGTCGCCTTCGATCAGCGTGCGCGCCAGACCGAGTGCCGCACGGCGCAGCGCGAACGGATCCTTGTTGCCGGTCGGCTTGAGGCCCACCGCGAAGATGCCGGCCAGCGTGTCCAGTCGCTCGGCAATCGCGAGCACGCGTCCCAATGGACTCGCGGCAATCGGCGCGCCCGCCTGGCGCGGCGCATAAACTTCGTCGAGCGCGTCGGCCACGGCCTGCGGTTGCCCTTGCGCCAGCGCGTAAGTGCGCCCCATCTGGCCCTGCAACTCGGGGAACTCGCCGACCATGCGCGTCAGCAGATCGGCTTTCGACAACCGCGCTGCGGCTTCCGCCAGGCCGGGATCGATGCCGACTTCCGGTGCCACCGCGCGCGCCAGCACGATCACGCGCTCGGTCTTCTCGAACAGCGTGCCGAGTTTCTGCTGGTAGGTCACCAGCTTGAGTCCCTCGACATGTTCGGCCAGCGGTTGCTTCAGATCCTGGTCGAAGAAGAACGCGGCATCCGACAGGCGTGGGCGCACCACGCGCTCGTAACCCTTGCGGATTTCGTCCGGATCGCGGCTTTCGATGTTGGCGACACCGACGAAATTCGGCGTCAGCTCCCCATTCGCGTCGAGCACCGGAAAGAAACGCTGGTGGGTTTCGATGGTGGTGACGATCACCGCGGCCGGCAGGCGCATGAACTCGGTCGGGATTGAACAGGCAATCGCGCAAGGGTACTCGGTCAGATTGCTGACCTCGTCGATCAGGTCCTCGGGCAAGCGCGCCACGCCGCCCAGCTTGCGCGCGGCAGTCGCCACCTCGGCGCGCACGCGTTCGCGGCGCGCCTGCGGATCGACGATCACCTTGGCGGACAGCAGCGAGGCGATGTACTCGGACGGGCGCGCGATCGCCACCTCGCCGGCGTGATGGAAACGATGGCCGCGGGTGCGCCGGCCGCTGGCGATGCCGTAGACCTGAGTCGGCAGGACGGTCTCCCCCAGCAACACGATCAGTCCATGCACGGGGCGCAGGAAGGCGAACTCGTTGCTGCCCCAGCGCATCGGCTTGCCCAGAGGCAACGCCTGCAGGGTCTCGACGACCATCGCCGGCAGGACGTCAGCGGTCAGCGCGCCTGGCTTGGTGCTGCGAAACACGAACCAGGCGCCCTTTTCGGTTTCCAGCTTCTCCAGCGCTTCGACGGCAATCCCGCATGATTGCGCAAAGCCGATCAGCGCTTTGCTCGGCGCACCATCGGCACCGATGCCGGCTGCGACCGCCGGGCCGCGTCGCTCCAGCGTTTGCTCCGGTTGCGCCATGGCCACATCCGGGATCAGCACGGCGATGCGCCGTGGCGTCCATAGCGTCCGGGCGTTGGCGGCGGCGTGCGCGATGCCCGCCTTGTTCAGGCGTTCGCTCAAACCAGTGCGCAAACCATTGGCCAGATCGGCAACCGCCTTGGCAGGAAGCTCTTCGCAGAGCAGTTCGACGAGCAGGTCAGCGGTGTTGGTCATCTTGCATACCAATTTTTGTTGGGTTCGGGCCGGGTTTGCTCTCGTGGGTCCGGACCCTGTCGGGACGCTTTCCCAGCGGGTGGAGCGTTAGCGGCACTTGCTCTTGTGGGTTCGGACTTTTCTGGACGCTTGTGATCTGGCCCCTGCAAAAGAGCGTCCAGACCAGTCTGGACCCACCAGGGCTCAGACTCAGGCGGCCTTCTTGACGCCGGGAAACCCGAGCTTCTCGCGCTGTGCGTGGTAAGCCTCGGCCACCGCCTTGGCGATGGTGCGCACGCGCAGGATGTAGCGCTGGCGCTCGGTCACGCTGATCGCGCGGCGCGCGTCGAGCAGGTTGAAACTGTGGCTGGCCTTGCACACCTGATCGTAGGCCGGAAGCGGCAGGCCGCGTTCAACCAGTTTTTTCGCCTCGGCCTCATGCGCGTCGAAAGCGTGAAACAACTCGGCGACGTCGGCTTCCTCGAAGTTGTAGGTGCTCTGCTCGACCTCGTTCTGGTGGAAGACGTCGCCGTAGGTGACCACGCCCTGCGGCCCGCGCGTCCAGACCAGGTCGTAGACGTTCTCGACGTTCTGCAGGTACATCGCCAGGCGCTCCAGGCCGTAGGTGATCTCACCCGAGACCGGCTTGCACTCGATGCCGCCGGCCTGCTGGAAGTAGGTGAACTGGGTCACTTCCATGCCGTTCAGCCAGACCTCCCAACCGAGGCCCCAGGCGCCCAGCGTCGGCGATTCCCAGTTGTCCTCGACCAGACGCAGATCGTGGGTCAACGGATCGATGCCGAGCGCCACCAACGAGCCGAAATAGAGTTCCAGGATGTTCGCCGGCGACGGCTTCAGGATCACCTGGTACTGGTAGTAGTGCTGCAGCCGATTGGGGTTCTCGCCGTAGCGGCCATCGGTGGGACGTCGCGACGGCTGCACGAAAGCCGCATTCCAGGGCTCGGGGCCGAGGCAACGCAAAAAGGTGGCCGGATGAAAGGTGCCGGCGCCGACCTCGGTGTCGAGCGGCTGGATCAGCACACAACCCTGTTCGGCCCAATAGGCGTTGAGGCGCGTGATGATTTCCTGGAAAGTCGGGGCAGACATGCGGGCGGCCGGGGTGACGAAGCGGACCGCGGAGTATACGAAAGCGGGGCGCAGTGCTGCGGTTCTGTTTTTTGTCCGCAAAGGACGCAAAGGACGCAAAGGAGAGCGAAGCGCTTGAATCCGACTGCTTTTCTTCGCGTCCTTTGCGTCCTTTGCGGACAAATACTCTGTCAGGTTGATACGGCTGCAGCGCCCGGCAACTTCTGCTTCGCCCCATACCGCCGATCCAGATACACCCCGGCCACCAGGGCCACGGCCAGTGGCAGGAACCACGGCACCAGTTGCAGCCAGGCCTGATCGAAGCTGGCGATGGTGCTACGCATGCCGATGCCGAGGAAGGCGACATGGGTGGCGACGCCATTGCCGAGCATTGCGCCGTAGTGCTCTTTCAGCCACCAGTTGCGTGCTGTCGGCAGAGTGCGCGCCTGGCGCAGCATGCCGATGCCGATCGCGATGCCGACAAAGCAGAAGGTACTCAGCAACATGCTGCCGCGCGCCAGTCCGATCGCGAACACCACCAGGCCGGCAATCAGATTGACCCAGCCGGTGATGACATATTTGCGGTCGTGGAAACCGGTGAGATCGCGCTTGCTCTGGATTGCGCGCCGCGCCAGCCAGATCGAGGTGCCGGTGATGACCACGAGATAAAGCAGGAAGATGCCGATGTCGATCACACCGCGCGAGATGAAGCGCACTGCCATCGGCAGCGCACTGGCGAGGATCATCAGCATGGCGATCAGATAGACCTTGCCCACGCCCTTGTGCAGCGGGCTGCCCTTGCGGGCGATGGCGGCGGTCCAGAAGGTCAGCAAGGCGACGCTGCCGGCAGCAATGTGGGCGGTCACCAGCATCTGGTAGGCGGTCATGGCGGCTTTTCCTCGAAAGTTGAGCGACGGTCGATGTTCAGCGCAGTTCGATGCGAATCGCGCTGCCGGCATCGGCAACCTCGATCACGGCATCGATGAAATCCGGCGGGCCGAACAAACCGCCGCCGTTGCTGAAGCCGTAGGGTTCGGTCGGCTTGCCGAACATCCCGCGATCCAGCTTGCCGTTGGCGTTGCGATCGACATACACGACCAGCGCATAGCGGCCCGGCGCCAGCCCGTCGATCGACAGTGTGTGCGTGCCTTTGGCTCCGAGCTCGGCAGGAGCGGCCTGCTTGAGGTTGCGGACCGGCTTCTTCAGCCACTGAGCTTCCTGGTCATAGAGCGCCACCAGGACTTGCTCGCCCGGGTTGATGCCATTGCCGATCTCCACCGACAACGAGCCAGCGTGGGCGGTGGCGATGGACGCCAACAGCGTTGCGACGATGGTCAACGGGCTACGGGTTTTCATGACTCACTCCTGACGATCAAGAACGATTGCGGTGAGTTCAGCATCGGTGAAGCGCGTTGTTGCCATCAGGTGCGCGGCGTCACCCGGGAGGGGTGATGAAAGTCACCAGTTGCGGCGGATGCAATCCGCGGGCGATGGCGCCGGCTACACTGGTGCCATGAACGCACCCGCACCCCACACTCCTGAATCGCCCTGGCACGGCGCCTGGTTGTCGCCGCTGAACCTGGCGGCTTACATCACCTGGCTGGCGATGCTGTTGCAGTCGATCCGTTGGGAACGCCTGGCGCAGGGCGATTCGCTGCAATACGGTGGACTGGCGGCGCTGGCGGCGGTGCTGGTGTGCTATCTGTTGGCGAACGCGCAGAAGGATGCGCCGCAACGCGAACGCGTCCTGGTGCTGCTGCAGGCGGTCGCCGTGTTGCTCGCGACCTGGTGCCTGCGCAATGGTGGGCCAGCGGTGCTGCTGATCATCGTCGCTGCGCAAGTGGGCGCCATGTGGCCGCGTTGGCAGGCGATTGCGATCATGGCGGTCATCAACGGCCTGTTGCTGGTGATCTGGCTGCAGGGCATCAGTCTGACCAGCGCTCTGCTGGCGGTGTTGCCGATGATCGGCTTCCAGACTTTCGCGGCGTTGACGGTGCACTACGCGATGAACGCGCAGCAAGCCACCCGCGAACTGGCGCATACCCACGCGCAACTGCTGGCGACCCAACGCCTGCTCGAGGACAGCGCGCGCAGCGGTGAACGTCTGCGCCTGTCGCGCGAGCTGCATGATGTGGCCGGACACAAGCTCACGGCGTTGAAACTCAACCTGCGCCTGCTCGAGCGCGATCCGGCGCTGGCTGCACGCGAAGAAGTGAAGGTCGCCGCGACGCTTGCCGATGAACTGCTGCAGGACATCCGTGCCGTCGTCAGCGAGCTGCGCAAACACGATGGGATTGACCTTCCGGCTGCGATCATCACGCTGACGCAGCAGATCCCCGGTACCCGATTCACCGTCGACATCGACCCCGAGCTGCGCGTGCCCGACGTCGACACCGCCGAGATCCTGCTGCGCTGCGCCCAGGAAGGCATCACCAACGCGCTGCGCCATGGCCGCGCGCAAGCGATCGAGGTCAGTTGCGGCGCGCGCGACTCGCGCATCGAGTTGACCATCCGCAACGACGGCGCGCCGCTCAAGACCGGGCCTTTCGGCAATGGCCTGACCGGCATGCGCGAACGCCTCGCGGCGGCGGGCGGCGAATTGTCACTGCGCGCGCTGAGTGGCGGCGGCGCCGAACTCAAGGCAGCATTGCCAGCGCATGGATGAAATCTTGCGAAAATCGGTCCGTATCGCGCTGGTCGACGATCAGGCGCTGGTGCTCAAGGGCCTCTCGGCGCTGCTGCAAGGCGTCGATGGCATCGAGATCGCGCTCGAAGCCAGCGACGGCGCGCAACTGCTCGCCGCGCTGCCGCAGCGGCCGGTCGACGTCATCGTCAGCGACATCCGCATGCCCGGTGTCGGTGGCATCGAGTTGATCGAGCGCCTGCGCGAATCCGGCAATGCCACGCCCGTCATCCTGCTCACCACCTTCGACGACAGCGAACTGATGCTCGCCGCCGTGCAGGCCGGCGCCCAGGGTTTCCTGCTCAAGGATGCATCGCCGGAGGATCTGGCCGAGGCGATCCATCGTGTCGCAGGGGGCGACACGCTGCTGCAACCGGTGAGTCTCGGCCCGGTGCGCGCGCTGCGCCGCCCCGAGCCGCACAGCGGCCCGAAACTGCACCTGACCGACCGCGAGATCAGCATCCTGCGGCTGGTCGCCGGCGGCTATTCCAACAAGGAAATCGGCCGTTCTCTGCACTTGTCCGAGGGCACCGTGAAGAACTACATCTCCGACATCCTGGTCAAGCTCGATTGCCGCGATCGCACCCACGCCGTGCTGAAGGCGATCACGCAGCGGCTACTTTGAGATGGGGCACGGGACACCGGAGGAGGCTCGCACAGCGCGACGCTTTTCGTGGGTCCAGACTTGTCTGGACGCTTCTTGCTTCGGGTGACGAAGAGCGTCCAGACAAGTCTGGACCCACAAGGGCGGGAGCGGAGCGCCGGTGACTCCTCCCGTGCCGCCGCTACCGATACCCGGAACTGATCGGGAAGCGTCGGTCGCGGCCGAAACTGCGCGCGGTCACGCGCGGGCCGGGCGCCGACTGGCGGCGCTTGTATTCGTTCTTCAGCACCAGGCCAGTGACGCGCGCGACGGTGGCCGGGTCGTGGCCGGCGGCGACGATCGCCGCACGCGGTTCGTCGTTCTCGATGAAGCGCCTGAGGATGTCGTCGAGTTCCGCATACGGCGGCAGCGAATCCTGGTCAGTCTGGTTCTCGCGCAGTTCGGCGGACGGCGCGCGCTCGATCACCGCTTGCGGGATCACCGGGGATTGCATGTTGCGCCAGCGCGCCAACGCGTAGACCTGGGTCTTGTAGACATCCTTGATCGGCGCGAAGCCGCCGCACATGTCGCCGTAGATGGTCGAATAACCGACCGCCATTTCGCTCTTGTTGCCGGTGGTCAGCAGCAGGCCGCCGAACTTGTTGCTGAGCGCCATCAGCAGCACGCCGCGGCAGCGTGCCTGCAGGTTTTCTTCGGTGATGTCCGGTGCGCGGCCGGCGAACAGCGGCGCCAGGGTGTCGACAAAGGCGGCGAAGGGTGCTTCGATCGGCAGCATTTCGGCGCGCACGCCCTGGTTCCGCGCCTGCGCCCAGGCCTCGTCGTTGCTGAGGGCGGACGTAAAGCGCGACGGCAGCAGCACTGCGAGCACGCACTCGGCGCCAAGTGCGTCCACCGCGATGGCCAGCGTCAATGCCGAATCGATACCGCCCGAGAGCCCCAGCAGCACGCGCTGGAAGCCATTCTTGCGCACGTAGTCGCCGGTGGCGCGGACCAGCGCGCGATAGACCTCGGCCTCCGCGGGCTCGTCGACCGCGATTGGCCAGCCAATCGGCGTGCACTGCAGTGCGCTTGCGCGGCGATCGATGTCGAGCAACAGCAGATGGTCGGTGAACGCTGGCGCCAGCGCGAGCAGCTTGCCGTCGGCGTCGAACAGCATGCTCTGACCATCGAACAGCAGATCGTCCTGGCCGCCGACCAGATTGCAGTAGATGACGGGTACGTGGTTCTCGCGGGCGCGCGCGCTCAGCGCACGCTGGCGGTCGCTGCGCTTGCCCTGGTGATACGGCGAAGCATTCAGCACCAGCAGCAGTTCGGCACCGTCAGCACACGCAGCGGCTGCAGGTTCGGCAAACCAGGCGTCTTCGCAGATCAGGATGCCGACGCGGAAACCATGGGCGTCGACCACGCTGGCGCCACTACTCTCGGCGAAGTAGCGCTTCTCGTCGAACACCGTGTAGTTGGGCAGCCGCTGCTTGCGCGCGCATGCCAGCGTACGTCCGGCGGAGAGCCAACGGGCGCAGTTGTACAGGCGGTTGTCGTGGCGGGCGGGGTGACCGACCAACACATCGGTTCGGTGATCGGCAGACTCGAGTTCGGCCAGCGCGGCGTCGACGCGCGCCTGGAAACCAGGTCGATACAACAGGTCTTCGGGGGGGTAGCCGGATAACGCGAGTTCCGGGGTCAGCAGCAGGTCCGCGCTGGCTGCGGCCGCCTGATCGCGCAGTTCACGCACGCGACGACCGTTGTCCTGTACGGCGCCGACCGGGAAATCGTACTGCGCGATGGCGATGCGAAACACGAGCTTCTCGAATCCGGTGCCTCAAAATGAAAGGGGGCGGCGAAAGCCGCCGCCCCGAATCAGGTTCACAGATGCCGTTGATGGTCCGGCATCGACCTCGCTTACTTGCCCTTTTTCGCGGCGGGCTTCTTGGCAGCCGGTGCAGCAGCCTTGGCCGGCGCGGCTTTCTTCGCTGGCGCAGCCTTGGCCGGAGCAGCCTTTTTCGCCGGCGCAGCCTTGGCGGGAGCAGCCTTCTTCGCCGGTGCGGCCTTTGCCGGAGCAGCCTTGGCCGGCGCGGCCTTTGCCGGAGCAGCTTTCTTGGCCGGTGCGGCCTTGGCTGGAGCAGCCTTGGCCGGTGCGGCCTTGGCCGGAGCAGCTTTCTTGGCCGGTGCGGCCTTTGCCGGAGCAGCCTTCTTCGCCGGTGCGGCCTTCTTGGCCGGAGCAGCCTTGGCTGGCGCAGCCTTCTTCGCCGCCGGTTTGGCCGCAGCCTTCTTCGCCGCCGCCTTCTTGGCCGGCGCCGGGGTCGCCGGCACGTCTTGAGTCACGGTTTCGGTTTTCATGATGGCACTCCCCTTCGTGGATGACGATTTTGGTTTGGCGCCAGCAAGGCGCTTCTGAATCGCGTCTCCCAGTTCGGTGGGGGAACGCACCGTCGTCACTCCGGCGCGTTCCAGCGCTTCAAACTTGGCTGCGGCCGTGCCCTTGCCGCCGGCGATGATGGCGCCAGCGTGACCCATGCGTTTGCCCGCCGGCGCAGCGACGCCGGCAATGTAGGCGACCACGGGTTTGGTCACATACTCCGCGATGAACTCGGCAGCTTCTTCTTCGGCAGTGCCACCGATTTCGCCGACCATGATGATGGCCTCGGTCTGCGGATCGTCCTGGAACAGGCGCAGGCAGTCGACGAAGTTCATGCCCTGGATCGGATCGCCGCCGATGCCGATGCAGGTGCTCTGGCCCAGGCCCACCTTGGTGGTCTGGTACACGGCTTCATAGGTCAGCGTGCCGGAACGCGACACGATGCCGATCTTGCCGGGTTTGTGGATGAAGCCCGGCATGATGCCGATCTTGCATTCGCCCGGCGTGATGATGCCCGGGCAGTTGGGACCGATCAGGTAGGTGCCCGGGTAGTAGGTCGTCAGCACATGCTTGACGCGCAGCATGTCGAGCACCGGAATGCCCTCGGTGATCGCGACGATCACCTTGATGCCGGCATCCGCGGCTTCCAGGATCGCATCGGCCGCGAACGGCGGCGGCACGAAGATCATGCTGGCTTCGGCGCCAGTTTCCTCGACCGCGTCCTGCACGGTATTGAATACCGGCAGCCCGATGTGGTCCTTGCCGGCCTTGCCCGGCGTCACGCCGCCGACCAGTTTGGTGCCGTAATCGAGCGCCTGCTCGGAATGAAAGGTGCCCTGCGTGCCGGTGAAGCCCTGACAGATCACCCGCGTCTTCTTGTTGACCAAAACAGCCATGGTTGCTCCTCGACGTCCTTGTGATCAGCCTTTGGCGGCTGCAACGGCTTTCTGTGCGCCGTCGGCCAGATCGCTGGCCGGAATCAACGACAGATTGCTCGACTTCAACATGTCACGGCCCTTCTCGACATTGGTGCCTTCGAGACGGACCACGACCGGGATGTTGATACCCACTTCCTTCACCGCAGCGATGATGCCCTCGGCGATCAGGTCGCAGCGGACGATGCCGCCGAAGATGTTGACCAGAATCGCCTTGACCTTGTCGTTGCCGAGAATCAGTTTGAACGCCTCGGTCACGCGCTCGGTGGTGGCGCCGCCGCCGACATCCAGGAAGTTCGCCGGCTCGCCGCCGTAGAGCTTGATCACGTCCATCGTCGCCATCGCCAGACCAGCGCCATTCACCATGCAGGCGATGTTGCCGTCGAGCGAAACGTAATTGAGATCGTGTTTGGCGGCTTGCGCTTCCAGCGGTTCTTCCTGGGTGATGTCGCGCATCGCTTCCAGTCTGGCCTGGCGGAACAGCGCGTTATCGTCGCAGTTCAACTTGCCGTCGAGCGCCACCAGATCGCCAGCGCTGTTGATCACCAGCGGATTGAGTTCGATCAGGCTCATGTCGCACTGATTGAACAACTGGAACATCGCCATCATGATCTTTGCCAGCTGCGCCGTCTGCTTGGCGCCGAGGCCCATCGAGAAGCCGAGCTTGCGGCATTCGAAGGCCTGCAGGCTCTGCATGAAGTTGACTTCGACGGTGAAGATCTTTTCCGGATGCTCGCGGGCGACCTGTTCGATATCGACGCCACCCATCGGTGAGGCGATGAAGGTCACCGCGCGCGCCGTGCGGTCGATCAGCATGCTGAGATACAGCTCCTTGCTGATCTCGGTGGCCTCGGTCACCAGGATCTGGTTCACTGGCAGTCCGCGACCACCGCTCTGGTAAGTGACCATGCGCGTGCCGAGCATCTTAGCCGCCGCATCGCGCACCTGGGTCAGCGTCTTCACCAGCTTGACGCCGCCGGCCTTGCCGCGGCCACCGGCGTGGATCATCGCCTTGACCACCCACTGATCGCCACCGATCTGGCGTGCCGCCTCGACTGCCGCATCCGGCGTGGTTGCCACGATGCCTTGTGGCACCGGAATACCGAACTGCACGAACAGTTCTTTTGCTTGGTACTCGTGGAAGTTCATCCCGTCTCCTGATCAAAAGCACGCGTGGGCGTTGTTGTCATCGAGTTGCGCGGCCCCTGCGCAAATTGGCGCGTATTGTGATGAAACGACTGCGCCCCGCCAAGTACTGAAACGCGCGAATCTGCGCGCGCGTTCAGCGCCAATCGCATCCCGTCGCGGAGCATGCCTGTAGTCGCGCGAACTGACGAGCAAAATCGCGATGCTATAGTCGAATCCGCAGCGTCATGGCGCGCGATTGAAGGGAATCTCCCCTGCGCATCTCCAGCATCGGTCGTCACGAATCGCCGGGCTCAGCCGAAGCGCTGCGCTGGTACGAACTGCGCCTGTTCAATCTGTACCGCATGCTGGTCGCCGTGGTGTTCGGGCTGTTGTTGCTGTCGAACCTGGGCATGCGCTACTTCGATCTGCGTGGATCGCTGCTGGTCGCCGGCCAGATCTGCGTATTGATCTATGCACTCGCCGCCGCCGGCATCTTCGCGATCAGCGAGGCGCGCCGTTGGGGCGTGACCTCGCTGACGCTGCTCGGCGTCGCCAGCGATCTGGCCATGGGCGGCTTGTTGCTGTTCGTGTTCGGCGGACTTTCCAGCGGCGTTGGCGTGCTGTTGTTGATCACGGTCGCGATGTCGGCGCTGCTGTTGCCTGGACGCCTGGCGCTGCTGGCGGCGGCGGTCGCCAGCGTCACCTTGTTGTCCGAGTCCTTGCATTCGCTCAGTGTGGAGGGTTCTTCCGAACGCAACCTGGCGCAGGCTGCGCTGCTGGGAACCGCTTTCTTCCTCACCGTCGCGATCTTCTACTGGCTGGCGCGACTGACGCGCCAGAGCCAGGAGCTGGTCGAACGCCAGGGCGTCGACATCGCCAACCTGGCGCAGATCAACGAGTTGATCATCCAGCGCATGCGCACCGGCATCCTCGTGCTCGACAGCGATGGCGCGGTGCGTCGTTTCAACGAATCCGGCTGGTACTTGCTGGGCACGCCACCCAGCAGCGAAACCGATGTGCGCAAGCTGTCGCCCGACCTCTACGATCGCTGGCGCTACTGGTTGACCACCGGCAAGCACAACAATGTGCCGATCCACATCGCCCAGGGCGTACCGGCCGTGGTGCCACGCTTCACCCGACTCGGTGGCGATGACGACGCCGCAACGCTGTGTTTTCTCGAAGACGAGAGCATGGTCTATCGACGCGCCGAGGAGTTGACGCTGGCCTCGTTGGGACGCCTGTCCGCCAGCATCGCGCATGAGGTGCGCAACCCGCTCGCCGCCATCAGCCACGCCGCGCAGTTGCTGGCCGAGTCGGAGGAATTGCTGGACGCCGATCGTCGCCTGATCGAAATCATCATGAATCACTGCGGCCGGGTGAACGGCATCGTCGAAAACGTGCTGCAGTTGTCGCGGCGCGAACGCTCGCGGCCGGAGTGCATCAACCTGGGCCCCTGGGGCCAGAGTCTGGTCACCGACTTCAAGCAATCGCAGTCGATGGGTCAGGACCAGTTGCGCCTGGTGATCGACAACCGCGATGCGCGCGCGCTGGTCGATCCGTCGCAGTTGACGCAGGCGGTGTGGAACCTGCTGCGCAACGCGATTCGCTATGGGCGCCAGCCCGATCAGCCGGCCGAGATCACGCTGCGCATCCGCCAGCCGAACCCGACCCAGGGCGCGCTGGTGGAAATCATCGACCGCGGTCCCGGTATCCCGGCACCGCACCAGCGCCAGTTGTTCGAGCCTTTTTTCACCACGCGGGCCGACGGCACCGGACTTGGCTTGTACATCTGCAAACAGTTGCTTGGCGCCAATCAGGGCAGCATCGAATACGTGGCCGTACCAGGCGGCGGCAGTTGCTTCCGCATCCAGTTGGCGGTTCCGCAGAGAGATATGGTCTGAGGGCGCCGCGGCCAGCGCGGTCGGCTGGCGCGCGCGGCCGTTCCGTCATGGTTCGAACTGGCTGCAGCCGGCAGCGTCGCATTGCGCCTTGACCCTGAACCCGAGCAGCGACAGTCGATCCGGCGCGTCGCTGGTGCCGCGCAGGCTGTCCACGTCTGCCGTGGGAACCTTGTCGCGAATCAGGATCGGCGCTTGCGTGACGCCGATTGCGCCGAGCAACAGGACCGGCTGTCCGCTGGTCTCCTGCAGTGCATAGTCGCTGCCCACCCGAGTCAGCGTGATGCGCTCGGCGACGGTGAATTTCTGCGAGAACCACTCGAGCCCCAGGGGTCGGTTGTCGATCTGGAATGGCGGTTGACGCATCAGGACGTCGTTGCTGAAGATGACGGTATCGCCCGGTTGGACAGCCCGCGGGCCGGTCAGGCGCTGCTCCTCGAAAACGCCCACGCTCGATGGGTCGTAGCTGTGCAGCAGGCGCAACTGGTCGAGATTGACGTGCGTGATCCGGTGAAAACGATCGCGCCAGAAGCTGTGCCTCACCGGCGAAATGAAGCTCATCGGAACCTGCAGGAACACCTGGCCGCGCAGTTCTTCCTTGCGCGGGAAGAGTTCGAGAAAACTCGACATCGCCTCGCGATAGTAGGGCTCGCGGATACGCAGGGCCTCCTGTGTCGCGCCGACCAGGTCCGCCGCCAGCACGATGAGTGCGGCATACAGATATCCCCGGCGGAAGTGGATGATCTTCTCGAGTGCAGTCGCCACCAGGACGGCGGTCAACGGCGCCAGGTAGCCGAGGTATCGGACTTCCTTGAACTCCAGCAATTGCATGCTCATCGCCAGCATGATCCAGGCGATGGCCACGTTTTGCTGCAGCGCTCGTCCGGAGCGCAGGCAGAGCACCAGCCCCGGCAGCGCCAGGCTCATGGCCAGATACCCGTAGGCCGACAGGTTCCTTGCGTACAGCCACGGACTGAAGGTCTGGTCGATCGGGCCGGTTTTCTGGGCGTACTCGACGACACCTCGATATTGCAGCCAGGGACCCAGCAGCAGCGGGTGCTCGCCAAAGGCGTAACGCAGCACCCAACTGTAGACCAGCCATGCGATCAGGGCGCTGGCGAGCGCCGCCATGCACAGCTGCAGGACCGGGATGATGGAGGGTCGGCCACGGCGATCGCCCAACTGCAGGGTGATCGCCACCGCGCCGCAGACCGCAACCCAGAACAGAAGGTAGGTCTGCTTCACCAAGATCATCATCGTGCCCAGCGCCACCAGCAGCAGCCAACGACTGCGCCGCGGTTGCGCAACCTGCTCGCCGGCGAGGATCAGCATCAGCAGCAGGATCACGCCGGGGAACAGGTCGTGGCTGATGAATGGCGCGTAGCTGAAGAACAGCACGGTCGGCAAAGCCGCGACGAAGGCCAGCAGTGTTTGCAATCGGGCGCCAAAGTGGCGCTTCAGGAGCATCCACACGCCAGCCAGATAGGCCATATGGAGGAGCGCCATCGTCAGATGGTGCGGCCACACGCTCAACGGGTGCAGGCCAAGCCGGTTGGCCAGGAGCTCGGCCGGCATCAGCAGCCATGCCAGCATCGGGCCACGTTGCCAGAACAGACCGTCGGTCACCCCCAGGAAGTGCTGACTGTTGACGATCGTGGCGTAACCGTCGTCCAGTTCGATCCGGATCAGGTACAGACTGGCGAGCAACCAGGCAGCGACCAGCGCCAGAATTCCGATCGCTGCCGATCGGACCCAGCGATCATGGTCGCCCGGAAGCGTGGTGTTCATTCCGTGGTCCCCGCTCTGGCGTTGTGGTCGTGGTTGCAATCGGTGATCGCCAGTATCGACGGTTTGAGGACAGGAAATCCCGAGTCAATTGTCGACGGCGCTTGAATGCTGAATTCCAGTTTCTGATCCCCAGCCGCTATCCTCGGCAGTCGGCATCGGGAGTTTGCTTATGGAAAAAGGCCAGGCACTGATCCTCGACGACGAGGCCGACATTCGCGAATTGCTGACGCTGACCCTGACGCGCCTCGGTCTGACCGTGCATGCGGCCGCAACCGTTGCCGAGGCACGCGCAATGCTGGGGGCGCACCGATTCGACCTGTGCTTCACCGATATGCGCCTGCCCGACGGCAATGGTCACGAATTCATCGAACTGATGACGCGTCAGCATCCGGACACGCCGGTGGCGATGATCACCGCGTATGGCAACGCCGAAGCCGCCGTGCAGGCGCTGCGTGCCGGCGCATTCGATTGCGTGTCCAAGCCGGTGGACCTCAACGTGCTGCGTAACCTGGTCAAGAGCGCCCTGAAGCTGCGCGCCGAGCGGGTGCCGCCGACGCAACCGGAAAGCAGGTTGTTCGGCGATTCGCTGGCGATGCAACGCGCGCGCACCACGATCCAGAAGCTTGCCCGGTCGCAGGCGCCCGTGCTGATCTATGGCGAGTCCGGGGTCGGCAAGGAGTTGGCGGCGAGGGCGATCCACGAACAAGGACCGCGTACTGCCGCACCTTTCGTGCCGGTCAACTGCGGCGCGATTCCCACCGAGTTGATGGAGAGCGAGTTCTTTGGCCACAAGAAAGGCAGCTTCACCGGCGCTCACGGCGACAAGGACGGATTGATTCAGGCCGCCAACGGCGGCACCCTGTTCCTCGACGAAATCGCCGAACTGCCGCAGCACATGCAGGTCAAGCTGCTGCGGGTGATCCAGGAAAAATCGGTGCGCCCGATTGGAGGCCGCAGCGAGCTTCCGGTCGATGTGCGTATCGTCAGTGCGACGCACAAGGATCTGGCGCGTCTGGTCGAAAGCAACGAGTTCCGCCAGGATCTGTATTACCGCATCAACGTCATCGAGCTGCGCATGCCGCCGCTGCGCGAGCGCCGCGAGGACATCGCGCCACTGGCAGAGCGATACCTCGACAAGCTGGCGCCGGAATGGTCGATCTCGCGTCCGCGGCTTTCGCCGGATGCGCTGCAGTCGCTGCAGCGCTACGATTTTCCGGGCAATGTGCGCGAACTGGAGAATATTCTCGAGCGCGCCGTGGCCTTGAGCGACGGCGACGTCATTCTTGCCGAGGACCTGCAACTGAGCGAACGTCTGCCGCCGCTGGCCGAATCTTCGCTGGCCGCTGCGATGCCGGGCGCGGTTGCCGTGGAAGCCGCGGTGCCGCCCGCCAACGTCCAGCGCGTGGGGTTGGAGAACTACATCGACACCCTCGAGCGCGAGGCGATCAACAAGGCGCTGGAAGAGTGCCGTTACAACAAGACTGCCGCGGCCAAGAAGCTGGGTATCACTTTCCGGGCGCTGCGCTACCGCTTGAAGAAGCTCGGGATCGACTGACCTTGAAATTGTCCGCGCTGTCCATAGATGCGCCCGCATGGCGAGGTTGTCGACTACTGGCGTGACAACCTGCCGTCGCTGCCTTGTCCATCCGCGACCCTGGAGCCTTCAGCCATGTTCGGGATTCATGCTCGTGTCCTCACTCGCTGGCAAGCCGCCGGCCTGCACCTGCTCGCTTCGATCGTCCTTGCCGCGCTGGCCGGCCTGCTGCTGTTCGGTTTGTGGTATCCGCCGCCATACACCCATGCTGCTGGCGCCGATCGATTGATCATGTTGCTGATCGGCATCGATCTCGCATTGGGTCCGTTACTGACGCTGATTGTCTACAAACACGGCAAACGGGGCATGGCTTTCGATATCGCCTGCATCGCCACCCTGCAATTCGCGGCGCTGGTGTACGGCATGTCGGTGATCGCGCAGTCGCGGCCGGTGTTTGTGGTGGTGACCAGGGACATGACCTACCTGACAATGGCCAGTTCACTGAGCGACGAGGATCTCGCGGCCGCACAAGCGCCCTTCAACACGCGCTCCTGGCTGGGGCCGCGACTGGTTGCGGCACCGACTCCGGAGACCTCGGCGGAGCGTCAGGCGCTTCTGGATTCCGGACTCGCCGGCAAGGACATCGACCGGATTCCCAAGTATTTCCGGCCCATGGAGCAATCGGGCGCGGCGTTGATCGCAGCATCCGCGCCGCTGCAGCGGTTGGCTGATGTGCCTGCGGCCAGAGCCGAGGTCGAGGCCTTCGTGGCCGAGTCCGGGACGCCGATCGCCAAGTTGCGCTTTCAACCACTGCGGGGCCGTGACCCCGAGAAAGATCAGGCGATCGTCTTCGCCGCGGACAGTCTGCAGCCTTTGGGTGTGATCCCGGTGGATCCCTGGAGCGCGTTGCAATAACGGCGGGCACGCAGGCAGTACCGAGCAGGCAATCGCGGACCGTCCAGGGACGGCGCGGATATTGCTTCGAGTCTCCCCGGCTGACCAAGCTTGGGGTCGAACATGCGCAAGATACAATCCGGATTCACCTTGATCGAACTGATGATCGTGGTCGCGATCATTGCCATCCTTGCGGCGATCGCCATACCGGCATACCAGGATTACGTGATCCGGGCACAGGTATCCGAAGGTCTGAGCCTGGTCGGAGGCACCAAGCTTGCGATTGCCGAGTTCTATCAGGCGCGTGGCCGTTTTCCAGCCAGCAATGTGTCGGCGAATGTTGCCGAATCGCAGTCGATCCGGGGCAACTTCGTGACCCGGGCAAACGTCACTGCCAGCGGCGTGATCACGATCACTTACGGCTTCGGCGCCAATCAGAAGATCACCAGTTCCACCATCCAGTTGATTCCGACGGACCGCGGCGGCAGCAGCGAATGGGACTGCACATCGTCGATCGCCGATCGTTATCTGCCGACGCAGTGCCGTTGAGCCGATGTGACGTGTTGCGGCAGCTTGCGACACGAAACGATCCAAGCAAGCCCGGAATGACCCGGCCGTGCGCGAGATCCGGGGTTTTCGGTGGGCCGGCAAGGGGTTCTCAGCTGGCACGCAACGTGCAAGACTAGTCGCTGACGGGCCAGCGCATCCCAACTGAGCGCAAGCTCGTTGGGGGGCTCGTCCAACCTAGGTTTGTTCACTTCGAAGGGGTTTCACCATGAAAATGATGCAGAAGGGCTTCACGCTTATCGAACTGATGATCGTCGTTGCGATCATCGCCATCCTGGCGGCCATCGCCATTCCGGCCTACCAGGATTACACCATCCGCGCCCAGATCTCGGATGGCCTCAGCCTGGCCAGCGGCAGCAAGACCGCCGTAGCCGAGTTCTACCAGAACCGCGGCCGTTATCCGTCGACCAACACCTCCGCCGGTGTGGCACAATCGGCCAGTATCATTGGCAATTTTGTCACCCAGACGGCCATCGGCGCCTCTGGTATCATCACTGTGAAGTACGGTGGTCAGGCTAACTCCAAGATCACGACTTCCTCGATTCAACTCGTGCCCACTGATCGTGGTGGCAGCACGGAATGGGATTGCACTTCCGGTATCCAGGACCGTTACCTTCCGACACAGTGCCGCTAATCGGTTCTTGATATTTGGATGAGGCGAAGGGGGCGAAAGCCCCCTTCGCTTTTGTGCATCGCCATACGGCGGGCGTGACGGCAGTCATTCTAGAATCAGTCAATAGGTGAGCCGATAGTTCTGGAATACGACCACCACTCTTCCCACTTCTTGCAGCCCAAGAAGCTGCGATGCACCTTCGACGGTGTGCTTCGAAACCGCTGCACTTCGAGGCAACGATCGACACCGTCACCGTCTCGCCAATCGGTTTGACCAGTGCCAACCGTTGTTTGCAAGGTTCAGTGCTCACTCTGCGATACTCGCCGCGCGCGCGAGCGCCAACTGCGCGATCGTGTTCATTTGCAGTCGCTCCGAACCAGGCATTGGCAGGCCCTTGATCGTGGCTCGGTGTAGCGCGGCCACTTCTTCGGGTAGCTGTGCCCTTGCCGCCCCGACCATGGCCAGCACGTACAGATCCGCCAGAGTTCCAGAGGGCAATCCGCGGACTTCGGTAATCAGCTTGCCGGCACGCTCCAGGAGCTCGCTGCCGGCCGATTCCTGCAACGCCAAAGCGTAGGTTTCGAGTGCCGCAGAAATGTCTGCCGGTGGCTGTTGCCCTTCGGCGCACTCGACCCATGGCGGTGATGTCCAGGTTTGCTGCGCTTCGGTCATGCTCACTCTTGCCAGACTGAGCCGGAACAGCTTGGTCATGACCGTGATGGCCTGGGGGCTCACAACATCCGCGAAACATTGCGAGCCCCAATGCCGAAGCAGCGCGACATTGGCATAGTCGGAAGGCAAGAGCTCTCCAAGCATTCGCCCTTCCGGTCGCCCGTTCAGGGCGGCAAGCACCGCCAAGCCCTGTCGTCGCAGTACGATGGGCGCATTCGATGCGGCAGGATTCAGCACAATGTCGTCGGTCGTCGGCGGCGAGGTGCCGAGCAGCGTCATCGCGGCGCCGGCGGCGAAGTAAATGGTAGAGACAGCGGTTGCGGTTTCGTTGGCAAAACGGTCGCGCGGCGCCCGGTGCGCCACCGTCGGGAAAAAGTCGGAATTGGCCGTGGGTTGCGTTACGGCGATCATCGCTTGCACGATCTTTTTGTTCGCAACCAGACGCGCGCGCAATTCGGCCGCGTTGTGGATGCCCACGCGGTGCGCCAGGTGCACCAGAGCGGGGTCTTCAAACGGTGCATCGCTGAGTGACGGAAGCGCCGAATCGGGGCTGGCGACGATCAACAGGTCATATTGGTTGCTTGTATAGATCGCATAGTCGGCGAACCGACTATCCAATGCCGCGAGTATCGACAGTAGCGTTTGATCCGACATTTCGTAGGCTTGAACCCACTGCACCAAAAGGCCTCCCTCCTCAAGGTGCCTTGGCACAAAGTCGTAGAACTCCTGAGAGAACAGCTTTGCGACACCGCTCACCCAGGGATTCGATGGCTCCGAAACGATGACGTCGAACCGCTGCCCGCCGCCAGAGAAAAAGGCGCGGGCATCGTCGATGACGAAGCGCGAACGCGGGTCGGTGTAGGCCAATTCCACTCGCGGACCGAAGCTCCTGGCCGCAGCGATGATCGCGGGCTCGATCTCCACGCTGACGATCTCGGATGGTAGCGTGCTGCTGACCAGAGTCTGCGTGGTGAGCCCCGATCCGAACCCGATGTTGGCGATGCGCCGTGGGTTCGGGTGGTGCGCCAGCGCAAGCAGGCCGGCCATTACCATTGTCGGCTCATCCAATGTCGGAGGCTTGGCCGGGTCCATCATCAGCGCCGCGTCTGGCTTGCCATTGGTGGCTATCACCAGCGAACCGTCGTTCTGGGTATACATCGCGATCGACGCGGTTTTGCCGTCGCGAAGGAAAGTGACTTCAGACGACTCTGCAAGTTGCGCGATACCGGTGCGGTACACCCCGGAAGCCAGTCGCCGGGGGTCAAACGGCGCCGCCGCCATGACCACGGCGATGGCGAGCCCGCTGGCGGCGACGGCGAGCAGATACGGCGCCGGTCGAAAGTCCTCGTTGAAACGGCGCAATACGATCAACCCAAGGCCGATGTCGATCGACGCAGCCAACACCATTGAGAGCTTGAGTCCAAGCGCAGGCATCATCACATGCACCATCAACATCACGCCGAGGATGGCGCCTATCGTGTTCGCTGCGTACACCAGGCCGATAGCCTTTTCACCGACCCCTCTGCGCAGCAGTGCATAAGTCATCAGTGGCAGGGTCATTCCGGCGAAGAATGCCGCTGGCACCATGATCGCGATCGAGACCGCGGCCGTGACCCAGTTGTAAAGCGTATACCCCCCTTCGGTTCGGGCAAGGCTGCCAACCACCCATCCAACCGCATCGAAAGCGTGATCGTAGAGCGGCAGGGTTGCCAGTGCCGCCAAGCCCATCAGTACCTGAACCCATCCGAAATAGCGCAGGGGCGCTGCAATCGAATCAAGTCTCTTGCGGATGTAGAGGCCACCGAAGGCAAGGCCGCCGATGAAAGCGGCGAGCATCAGTTCGAACGTGTGCAGGCTGGAGCCCAACACTAACGACAGCATGCGGACCCAGCCGATCTCGTACATGAACGAAGCTGCGCCGGTGACCAGCGCTGCGAACAGCACGAATTGCAAGAGGGCCTGCGACTGGGCCGGGCCCTTTTCGATTTCTTCACTATGTCGACTGGGCTGGACGGCGCGCGGCGGTACTCGCAGCAACAGCACGAAAACCGCAACCACGAGGTTGAGTGCTCCGGCGAAGGTCACGGCGCCCGGCAGTCCGGCCTGGGGGATCAGCAGGAAAGTAGCGAGCAGGGCGCCGATGGCGGCGCCAATGCTGTTGAAGAAGTACAAGCCGCCAAGCACGCGGCCTGCCGAGAGCGGCTGCCAGCGGATAAGCCCGGCGCTCATCACCGGGAACGTCATTCCGAGTAGGATCGTCTGCGGCAGGATCAGCAGCAGTGCCACCGTGTAGCGGCTCAGATCGGATACGCCCGCCGCATGAAAACGCGGCAACCAGCTGTCAAACAACCAGTCCGACGTAAACACAAAGACTGCGTGAAACGCCAGGCCGAATAACCCGATCCCAGCTTCGAGCAAGCCATAGGTCCGCAGCAAACTGCCCAACCGGCCGATGTAGCGCGACGCGATCCAGGCCCCAAGTGCCATTCCCCCCATGAACGTCGACAACACCAGTGACTGGGCGTAAGCCGCGTGGCCAAGGATCAAGCCGAGGTACTGGGACCACACCGCTTGGTAGATCAGGCCGCTGATACCAGACAGGACAAAGAACACCAGCATCAGTGTCAGCGCTAACCGCGGTGGACTGTCGCTTGGGTGCTCACTCTCGTGTTGCGCGCTCATTCCGATGACTGTTGTGAGCCGGAGGGGAATCGACGATAACATGCTCGATACATGAGCATGTCTGACAGCCAACGGAGTCCGCCGAAATCAGCGAACGCCCTTTCCAGGGGTGTCGCCGCGAACCGCGCTGGTCCATGCAGAGGGCAAGCCCGGTCAACCTGCGGCGTGCTCAGCGACTTCGGACCAAGCGGTTCTTCTGGTGCGGCCGATAGGGTCATGGCGTCATGCAGTCCTGTCCCCAGAACGCTGTGCTGATCGAGCGTTGACCGGGCGTGAGCTCGTTCACTGGAGTCCGCTGCAGCAACAACAGGCCCACGACAGAATCGTTTTCAAGCAATGACTCCTGGCCCACCGACTCGAGCGCGTTGCGCGACAACTCCCCAACCAGCCCGGATCCGCGCAGTTCGCGCAAGATCGCCATTGCTTCCGCTTGGCGGCACAGTCCAGCCAGAAAGAAAGTCGCGTTGTATCCGGCGCGATGGGATGCGGTCGAGCCTGCACTGCAGTAGCTCAGCGACTCCTCCAGCCAGGTTCGCGGCGGCAGGTCGGCGCTGGGCGCATTCTCCCAAGCGTGCAGCCGCGCCGAACACACCAGCGCGACCGCGAGCATTCGCGTCGGCTCGCGCTGGATCACCTGCTGCGCCCAGTCCTCCGCCTCCTTCCAGTGTCCGGCGGCCAGCTCGGCACTGGCCACCAGCGCCCAGTCTTCGCTCACGGTGCCCTGGCGCAGGGTCGCCGGAACCGGGGCGGCTGCCGTGACGCCGACAACTGCCGCGGTCACGATCCCGGCGAACACCCTGCCCGGAGGGCCGCTCGGCGACGCCCGCCAGTGCGCCGCCAGGGTGGCCCAGCCGCCGGCCAGCACGCACAGCCACCCGGCCATCGGCACGCGGAAACGGGCGCTGACGAAGTACAGCAGCAGGCCGCAGGCGTAGGCGGCGGCGAGCAGCAGGATCAGTTGCCGCGCCGGAGGGCGCAGCGGCAGCCACAGCGCGCCCGCGGCCAGCGCGAGGATCACCGCCCAGCCGAGCGGATTCCAGCGCAGCCAGGGCGCGCGGTCCTTGTGGAACCAGTAGGTCTTGTTGTTGTACTGCTCGTAGTTGTTGATCAGGTACCAGGTCTTGTCGCGCAGCAGACGCAGCCACGCGCCGGGTTCGGCGCTGACGTGGTCGATCCAGCGGCTGCGCCAGTAGGCCTGGAAGTCGTCGATGTCGATGCGCTCGCTGCAGGGCCGGTCGCGGCAGTAGAGGATTTCGGCTTCTGCGCGGGCCGGGTTCGATCCCGGCACCATGTCGGGTATCGCGATGGTGTGTTGGTAGTAGAGACCGCTGACGCCGGGGCCGTTGGCGTCCCAGATCGCATGGCTGCCCTGCCACGGCACAAGGCGGAATTCGCCGCCGACGCGTTGGTTGACCACGCCCATCGCCAGCAGGATGGCGACGCTACCCAGTGCGCCGCCGACCAGCAGGGGCAGGCATCGGCGGTCGCGCCAGGCCAGCACCGCAAGCCATAGCAGCAGCGCCGGCACGCAGACCAGGAAGTTGGGTCGGGCCAATGAGGCCAGTGTCAGCAGTGCGCCGGCAGTGACCGCGGCGCGCCAGGATGCATGTTCCCACGCCAGCCATGCCGCGAGGGTCGATCCCAGCGCCAGGGAGGTCGCCAGGGAGATGTCGAGCGGGTCGCCGGCGAAATGCAGCGCAACCGGGTACAGCGCATACAGCGCGCCGCCGAGCAGGCCGGCATTTACCTTGCCCCAGATACGCCGCGCAAGTTCGTACACCAGGATTGCTGAAGCGACGTGGGCGAGCAGGTTGACCAACCGCGCGGCGTCCGGCAGCAGCCCCTCGGGTACGCCCAACTGAATGAAAACGGCGATCAGCGCCGGGTACAGCGGCGCTCGGTAAAACGGCTCGTTCGCCAGCGTGCCAGCGGCAATGGTCTTCGCCAGTTCCAGGATCTCGCGGCCGTCCAACACCGGAAATCCGCCGAGCGGCGTGGTTCCGTACCACGCAAGATGCGCGGCGCCGTAGAGCAGTGCGAGTGCGATGACGGCCAGGCGCGCAGTTCGGTTTTCGATCTCTTGCTGCACCAGGCGCCCTCAGTCCGGGTTGACCGCATGCCGGCGCAAGAGCAGCGAGCGCCACGCGCCGAGACGATAGCAGGGTCGACCCAAAGGGATACCCGCTTCTGTCGTCGCGCCGAATCGCGATTGGAGGCCGGCTTGTCTTCAGCCGAATTAATCCTTTCCGGGGTTTGCGATCAAGGTGAAATTCGAGACACTGCCAGCACACCCTGCAACAGGCGAAACCGATGAAAACCCAATCGATCATTGCTGCGCTGGCGCTTGCTCTGATGCTGAGCGCGCCGCTGTCGGCCAGCGAATCCACTTCCGCGCAGAAGGCCAAGCTCTGCTCTACCCTCGGCAAGGTGCACGCCCAGCGCGATCGCCAGTTGTTTGCGGTCGGCTTCCAGTCGATCAACGGGCAACTGAGCACGCATCGTGGTGATCGTTGCATCATGCTGCCGGCAGGCAAACACGTGATCGGATTGGTTTCCTACACCGAATCGGCGGCCTTCCCGAATCGGCGGCAGCCGCGCGGCGCCTACAAGGAACAACCGCTGGAACTGGAGATCGAGCCGGGCCGTACCTACACGCTGGCGGCGCAGGTCGACGACCGTTATGAGGCCAGCTGGATTCCGATCGTGCAGCGCGTGGATGTGTGGCAGTAGCGGGTCGGCTGCCGGGCTGCGCGACGCGACCCGGGGCGCCGGCAGCAATTCGGCGATTCAAGCGCATCCTTGGGCGCAGTAGACTGCATCCGTCTCCTGCTGCCCAAGGTCGTTGCCGATGCGCCTCGCCCTGTTCCTGGTTTGCCTGTTGCCGCTGTGGGCGTCCGCCGACGAAGGTTGGCGCGAGGTCATGCACGATGCGCACGAGCCGTCGATCGATGGCGCGCACGAACTTGCGCGCCGGGTGCTGACGCAGTTGTCGCCGGATGCCTATGGCCGCAGCGATCTGGCACAGGCCGAGGCGCTATTGGATGCGCCGATGCAAGCGACCGATTACCAGGCTCTGCTGGGTCGCTGGCGTTGTCGCTCGATCCAGGTCGACGCCAGCGGCGTGTTTGCCTATCCGGCCTTCCGCTGCGAGATCGAGCTTGTCGAAGACGGCACTCTGATGTTCACCAAGACCAGCGGTTCGCAGCGGCGTCACGGGCAGATCTATCCTTTCGGCGCCGGCAGTTGGGTCTTTCTCGGCGGTCAGTCGGTCAACGACGAACCCTACCGCAGTTACAGCGGAACCTTTGCCGACGCCGACGGCGAGGACCTTGCACTGGACAGTGTCGGTCTCGTCGAAACACTGAAGAACGGCCAACTGCGCATCATCCTCGACGCCAGCGACGGTCGCGTCGAGTTTTATCAGTTGATGCGCTGAGGTCGCGTTCCGAGCACGCGGTTCAGGTCCTGACGCTGGGATCGCAGCAAATGCGATAGGCTGCCGGATTCGACTTCACGGAGCCGGCGCATGGCAATCTGGAAACATCCGATGACACCGCAGCAACTGAATGCGCTGTCGCGCGGCACCATCGGCGAACACATCGGCATCGAAATCACCGAAATCGGCGACGACTTCGTGCGCGGGCGGATGCCGGTGGATCGGCGCACGCACCAGCCTTACGGTCTGCTGCACGGCGGCGCGTCGGTGGTGCTGGCGGAGTCGCTCGGCAGCATCGGCGCCGGCATGGTGGCCGGTGCCAGCGGTGCGGTGGTCGGCATCGAGATCAACGCCAACCATCTGCGTGGGGTGCGCGAGGGTTGGGTCACCGGAACGGCGCGGCCGCTGCACACCGGCCGCTCGACCCAGGTCTGGGAGATCCGCATCGAGAACGACGCCGGCGAGTTGGCGTGCATCTCGCGGTTGACCATGGCCGTGGTGCCGAAGGTGCCGTGAGCGGCCATCCTTTCGATGCGCTGCGTCCCGAGACCGTGCTCGACGCGGTGGAGCGCCTTGGGGTCGCCAGCGACGGTCGGTTGTTCGCACTCAACAGCTTCGAGAACCGGGTCTATCTGGTCGGACGCGAGGGCGCCGAGCCGCTGATCGCCAAGTTCTACCGGCCGGGTCGATTGAGCGACGCCGAGATTCTCGAGGAGCACGCATTCCTGGACGAGCTGGCTGCCGCCGAACTGCCGGTGGCGGCGGCCATCCGCGACGGCGACGGCCGCAGTCTGGTCGAGATTCAACTGGCGGCACGACCTGCCAGCGAGGATGCCGGCGCCAGCGAAGCCGCGAACTACCGGGTGGCGCTGTTCCCGAAGTTGCGCGGGCGCGCACCGGAGCTGGAGGCCGAGGAACACCTGGAATGGCTGGGGCGGCTGATCGCCCGACTGCACCAGGTCGGACGCGCCGGCCGCTTTCACGCGCGACCGCCGCTGTCGATCGAGCGGCTCGGCACCGCGGGACTGGCAGCGACGCTGGCCGGGCCGCTGCTGCCCGTGCACATGCACGGGCGCTTCGAGTCGTCGGTCGCAACGCTGCTGCAGGCGGTGCGCGGCGCATTCGAACGGGTCGGGCCAACATCGATGCTGCGCCTGCATGGCGACATGCATCCGGGCAATCTGCTGTGGAATGACGACGGGCCGGCGTTCGTGGACTTCGACGATTCCTGCGCCGGACCGGCGATCCAGGATTTGTGGATGCTGCTTCCCGGCGATGACGAGGGTCAACGCCGCTCACTGGCCGCGCTGGTGGCGGGCTATGAGGTGTTTCGCCCCTTCGATTGGGCCGAAGTGGCGTTGATCGAGCCGCTGCGCGCACTGCGATTGATCCACTACGGCGGCTGGCTGTCGGCGCGTTACGACGATCCGGCGTTTCCGCGCGCGTTCCCGCATGCCGCGCAAGGGCGCTTCTGGGAAGAGCACCTGATCTCGTTGGAGCAACAGGGCGAGCGCATGTAGCCGGCATCGAGCCTGTGGGAGCCCTTGCCGCAAAGCTTCGGTGCGCAACGTCGCGCATCAATCAGGCAGCGACACGGAGCCTGTTTTTTGTCCGCAAAGGACGCAAAGAACGCAAAGGGAGCAGGAAGCGGTGTTTGTGCAGGGGTCGGATTTCCCCTTGCCGAAACCCTTGCTGGCTTTGCTCTCTTTTGCGGATGAACGACCTTCTGCCAGTCACTTGCGCCAGCCCGCATTTCTCACGCCGGCGCGAGAAGATGCCTGCTTCGTCACGCCTCACCCGGGTTCTTGGCTCTCTTTGCGTCCTTTGCGTTCTTTGCGGACAGAAAAGGCAGTTCGCATGGTCGCCGCCAGTTTGATGCGCGAACAAGCGTACCGACAGGGGCGACCAGAACTCTCACCCTTCGCGATCATCCGCGACCGGTGTGAGAAATGCGGGCCAGGTTTGGTGGGCGCGCTCCCGCGGGCGCGCCGTGTTTTCAGTGCAATGATGCGGTCGGAACTCTGATTGCATCGCCTGGTCTCAGTGTTCGCGAGGGGCGGGGGAGGGCAGGCGGTGGCCATTCGATTCTTGGGTTTCCTGCTGCTCGCATCGGCGAGCGCGCCGGCTGCGGCCCTGCAGTGCCTGGTCGACGCCAGCCGCGCGCAGATCGGCGTGACCTTGCACTACGACCCAGCCTACGTGCGACTGGATTACCCCGGCGGCGACGTGCCGATCGAGCGCGGCGTGTGCACCGACGTCATCGTGCGCGCCTATCGGAGCTTTGGCGTCGACTTGCAGCAACGGGTGCACGAGGACATGCGCGCCAACTTTTCGAGCTATCCGAAGCACTGGGGTCTGCGCAGCACCGACCGCAACATCGACCACCGCCGCGTGCCCAATCTGGCGCGCTATTTCGCCCGCCATGGGCAGGCGTTGGGGACGGCATCGACCGACGCCGAGTTCCGCCCCGGCGACCTCGTGACCTGGCGATTGCCCTCCGGCGTGCCGCATATCGGCATCGTGTCCGATGGCACAAGCGCTGCCGGAGTCCCGCTGATCGTGCACAACATCGGCGCCGGCGCGCGCGAGGAGGATGTGCTGCGCGAATTCACGGTCACCGGGCACTTTCGCTACCAGCCGCCGGAGTTGATGGACGCCTGCCGCGAATCACAAGGGAAGTAACCCGGCAGACCGCGCAGCTCAATCAGCGCCTGCCTCACGCGGCCGCGTCCGCTTCGGGCGAGTTCAGTGGACGCTGCCGCTGCGGCGCCAGCAGCCATGCTGGCACCGCCAACAGCGCCGCCAGCGCCGCCAGCGCCGGCGCGACATGCACGATGGCCAGCGCCGCGGCGATCTGCAGCGCCGACAGCAGTCCCGCGGAGCCGGGGCGCGCATCGGTCCAACGGCCGAGCGACCACAGCGACAACACCACCCACGCCGCGTACGCCGCCCCGGGCACACCACGCAAGGGGCTGGCCGCATCCAGCGCGATGACGTGGGTGCCGGCGGCAACCAGCAGGGCGAAGATTCCGCCGGCAAACCACGCCGCCGCGCCGTCGAGCGGCGCTTCGTATTTGCGAAACGCGGCGAGATCGAATGCCGGCGTAGGCTCGGCTGCCGCCAGATCGGGCGGTCGCCAGCCCGGCGGCTTCAGCCACACCCTGAGCTTGTCGCCGACTTTGGCGGTGCGCCAACTGTCGCGGGCAAGCGCCGCATAAACCTCGAGGTTGGCCCAGATCGGATCGTGGCTCTTGAGTGGCTTGCGCGTGCCGTAAACCACCGGATCGTCGTCGCGCTCCTCCTCGAAGGTGCCGAACAATCGGTCCCACAGGATCAGGATGCCGCCGTAGTTCTTGTCGAGGTAACGCTGGTTGACGCCGTGATGCACGCGGTGGTTGGAGGGCGAAGCAAACACACGGTCGAACCAGCCGAGTTTTCCGATCTGTTCGGTGTGGATCCAGTACTGGTAAAGCAGGTCGATCAGCGCCACCACCGCAAACACCAGCGGCGGGAAGCCCAGCAACGCCATCGGCACATAAAAGATCCAGCCGACCAGAAAGCCGCTGCTGCTCTGCCTGAGCGCAGTGCCGAGATTGAAGTCTTCGCTCTGGTGGTGCACCACATGCGCCGCCCAGAACAGCGCCACCTCGTGGCCGAAGCGGTGATTCCAGTAGTAGCAGAAGTCGTACACGATCAAGCCGACGACCCACACCCACCAGGCGTCGACGGGCAGGTCGAACAGCGCCCACGACTGGAAAACCAGCACGTAGATGCCGAAGCTGATGGCTTTCGAATACAACCCGCTGACTTGCGAAACGGCGCCAAGGCCGACGCTGGAAATGGTGTCGCCCAGGCGATAGACGCGCTGCCGGCGGCGCCAGGCAACGGCCATCTCCAACGCCATCAGCACGAAAAACACAGGTATTGCGTAAACGATCGGATTCATGGCGCGAAGCGTTCCACGTGCGGCGTCGCCTTACAAGTCCCGGCGCGGGTGTAGATTGTCCGGCACGCCAACAGCATCGGGCTTGCCATGAAGCCAGTCATCAATGTCGCCGACGCAGTGCCGGTCGAGGTCTCCAGCGGTGAACATTTCCAGGCGAGCATGCGCCGACTGGCGCAACCGCTCGGTGCCCAGCGTATTGGCGCCAATGTGACCACGGTGCCGCCGCGCAAGGCGGCCTTCCCGTTTCATCATCATCACGCCAACGAGGAGCACTTTTTTGTGCTCTCCGGAACGGGTGTGCTGCGCTACGGCGATGAGTGGCATGAGGTCGGACCCAACGATTACATCTATTGCCAGCCTGGGGCGGCCGAACATGCCCACCAGTTGATCAACAGCGGCGATGTGGATCTGGTTTATCTGGGCATCTCGACGCTGCAGTTGCCCGAAGTCGTCGGTTACCCGGACAGCGACAAGACTGGCGTCGCGGTCGCACCGTTCGGACAGTTGCCGCCGCGCTTCCTGGTCGAGAACAAATTGCGCGATAGCGTCGGTTATTGGGATGGCGAGGACGGCGCGGCATTTGCCGCGATCCTCGGACAGGCAGACGTCCATCCTCACCCGCGCTGACCGGGAAGGCTTCAGCCCGGCCAGTCCGCAACGGCTTGGCGCGCCGCAGCGCCGCCTCGCCGCCGATTTCCAACACTTCGGCTAAACCCCGGCTGCCAGCCGTGAACTTTGTGTGCACGCTGTGCCCCAAGCAGGCTCAACGACGCATGGAGCAAGGGCATGAGGCTGGACTGGGTGGCACGCCAGAGGGTGAGCATTCTCGGCGCCGCGGCGCTGCTCTGCGTCGCCGGATTGATCGCATTGCTGCGCCTGCCGGTGCAACTGCTGCCGGACGTGGAAACCCCCACGATCAGCATCTGGACCGGCTGGCCGGGCGCCGCTGCGGCGGAGGTCGAGCGTGCGATCACCGAGCCGCAGGAGAGCGTGATGCGTGGTCTCGACGGGCTCGCCGAGATCAACGCCAACGCCAATGCCGGCGGCTCGTGGATCCAGTTGCGCTTCGCGCCGGGCACCGATCTCGATCCGCTGTTCGTCGAGGTGATCGGGCGCCTGCAACGGGTTCCCGCACTGCCGCGCGAAGCGACGCCGCCGGTGGTCAATCGCGGCGACGATGGCCCCGAACGCACGCTGATCTACTACTTCGTGCAACTGCTGCCGGGCAGCGAGGGGCCGGTAGAACGCCATCAGTCGATGGTGCAGCGGGTGATCGTGCCGCGCCTGGAACGCATCCCCGGCGTCGCCAGCGCGCGGATCAACTCCGGCCCCGACAGCGAGCTGCGCGTGACCATCGATCCGGCACGCGCGGCGGCGCTCGGCATCGAACTGCCGACGCTGGTGCAGACACTGTCGCGGCTCGACGATGTCTCCGCCGGGTCGGTTGAACTGGGCCGCAGCAGCTACGCATTGCGCCTGCATGGGCGTTTCAACCCGGATGAGCTGGACGCGCTTCCGGTCGGCCGCAGTGGCGAGCGCGTGGTGACCTTGGGCGAGATCGGCAGCGCCCGCTTCGAACGCCCGGACCGCGCCGGGTTTTCCTACCAGAACGGCAATCCGGCGCTGACGCTGCAGTTGTTCCGTGAGCCGGGCACCAATGTGCTCGACACGCTGGATGCGTTGGATGCCGAAGTCTCGCTGCTGCGTGAAACGGTGCTGGCGCCGGCGGGACTCGACATCCAGAAGTCCTTCGAACCCGGCATCTTCATCCGCCGCGCGATCGGTTTTCTGACCGGAAACCTGGGTCTTGGCCTGCTCGCCGCGCTGGGCCTCTTGTGGCTGTTCCTGCGCGACACCCGCGCCACGCTGCTGATCGCCACCGCCGTACCGATTTCGCTGCTGGCGACCACGCTGGTGCTGGCCGCGCTCGGCAAGAGCCTGAACATGATCTCGATCGCCGGACTCGCCTTCGCGGTCGGCATGGTCATGGACGCGGCGATCGTGGTGGTCGAGAGCGCGCTGGCGCGGCGCGCGGCCGGCGCCGATGTCGAATCCGCTGCAAGCGACGGTGCCGGCCGCGTTGCCGGTGCGCTGGTCGCGGCGACGCTGACCACGGTCGCGGTGTTTCTGCCGGTGCTGGCGCTGAAGGACGTCGAAGGCCAGGTGTTCGCCGATCTCGCGCTGACCGTGGCGATTGCCGTGCTGGTGTCGCTGGCGGTGGCGCTGTGGGTAGTGCCGGCACTGCTGCCGCTGATGCTGCGCCAGCCGGCGAGTGCTCGTTTGGATGTGGCCTGGCCGGCGTTGGCGACGCGCATCGCCGCCACCTCGAACACGCCTCGCCGTGCGTGGCTGCTCAGCCTGACGCTGGTGACGCTGCCGCTGCTGCTGGCGCTCTGGCTGGCGCCGCCGCGCGACTATCTGCCGCCGGTCAAGCGCGCCGCCGTCGATGCCTTCCTGCAGACGCCGCCGGGCATGGGTTCCGATCGACTGGAGGCGGAAATCGCGCGCCCGATCATCGAGCGCATGCGGCCGTACATGGACGGTACGGCCGAGCCGAAGCTGCTCAACTACTACATCATCAGCTGGACCGGCGGCGCCACGCTCGGTGCGCGTGTGCAAGATCCAGCGCGCATCGGTGAATTGGAGAATCTGCTCAATCAGAAGATCCTGGTCGGCCTGCCGGACCTGCGCGCTTTCGCCCGCGAGGGCGAGTTGTTCGGCGGCATGGGCGGCTCCGGACGCACCGTGTGGATCAACCTGCGCGGCAGCGATGTGTCCGCGCTGCGCCAGGCCGGCGTGCAGGCGGAGACGCTGCTGCGCGAGGCACTGCCCGGTGCACAGGTGCGGATGATCCCGGGCGCAACCGCCGAAGCCGCCGAGATCGCGGTGCTGCCCGACGACCAGCGCCTGGCCGAGCGCGGGTTGTCGCGTGTTTGGCTGGCGGACGCGCTGCGCGTGCTCGGCGACGGTCGTTTCCTCGGCGAGTATTTCGACGGCGAACGCCGCGTGCCGATTCTGCTGCGCGCACCGAACTGGGATCAGATCGACACCCTCGCCGCGACGCCGTTGGCGACGCCCTTCGGCGTGGTCACGCTCGGCGAACTGGCACGGCTGGAACTGGTGCGCTCGCCGTCGGAACTGCGCCGCGTCGATTTCGCGCGTGCGGTCACACTGACCGTCGATCCGGCGGAGACCGAATCGCTGGAAGAGACGCTGGCGCAGATCGAGCAGCAGTTGTTGCCGCGGATCCGTGCCTTGCTGCCGGCCGGCGCCAGCGTCGACCTTGGCGGCAGCGCCGGTCGGCTGGAGCAGTTGACGCAAGCGTTGCTCGGCAATCTCGGTCTGTCGCTGATCACGCTGGCGGTGATCCTGCTGCTGTTGTTGCGTTCGCCTTTCGATGCCGCGGTGGTACTGGCGACCCTGCCGCTGGCGGCGCTCGGCGGTGTCATCGGCCTCAACGTACTCGGCTGGTTCACGCCGCAGCCACTGGATCTTCTGACCATGATCGGCTTCGTCATGCTGCTGGCGATGGTGGTCAGCAATGGCGTGCTGCTGGTCAGCGAGGCGCGCGCCGCGGAGGCGCGCGGGCTGAGTCTGGATGCCGCGATCCAGCAGGCGCTGGCCGAACGCCTGCGTCCGCTGACACTCGGCGCGCTGACCGGCGTGGTTGGTGCGCTGCCGCTGGCCGTCAGCCCGGGCCCGGCGGCGTCGATCTATCGCGGCCTCGCCGCAGTCACCTGCGGTGGCGTGCTGCTGTCGCTGCTGCTGGTAGTTTTCCTGGTTCCGGCGCTGCTGCGCCTGCCCGCCGCGCGCCGCGCGCAGGCTCTCATCGTTGCTCCTTTGGAGGTGATCCATGAACACTGAGCCACTCTTGTGGGTTCGCACCTTGTGCGAGCGCTTCTCCCCGACTCTCGCCACGCACCCGTGGCGTAAGCTGTTGAATCGTCATTGCGAGCGTAGCGAAGCAATCCAGCGCCTTTGCTTTGTCGTGCTTGAGAGCAAGGGCAAGGTCACTGGATTGCTTCGTCGCTACGCTCCTCGCAATGACGAGGTTCATGGCTCGTGGGCAGTTTCGAACCGAAGCAGGCCGCTCGCAATGGCGTTTGCCGCGACGCTGTCCGTCAGTGCCGCCGCCCAAGCGCCGGAAGCGCCACCACCCGTGGTGATCACCGCGCCGGTCAGCGCCGAGCTGCTGGCGCCGACGCGCAGCCTGCAGGGCACGGTCGTTGCCGCGCGCGAGGCTGAGTTGGCCAGTCGTGTGGAGGCGCGCGTCGCCTGGGTCGCGGCGCTCGGCACGCAGGCAAAGAAGGGTGACGTCGTCGCCCGACTGGATGACGCGCAGGTGCGCCTGGCGCTGGCGCGCGAACGCGCCCGACTGGAACGCCTGCAGGCCGAACGCGCACTCGCCGGGCGCCAACTGGAGCGCTTGCAGGCGATGGCCGATGCGGTGCCCGCCGCCCAGCGCGACGAAGCGGCGGCGCGTGCCGAAGTCCTTGGCGCGCAAGTGGCCGAAGCGCGCGTCGCGCTGCAACTGGCGCAACTGCAACTCGATGAAACCACCATCGAGGCGCCGTTTGCCGGCACCGTGGTTGCCGAGCTGAAACAGCCCGGCGAGCAGGTGGCGGTCGGCGCGCCGTTGCTGCGCCTGACCGACACCGAGCGCGTCGAACTGGAGCTGGCGGTTCCTGTCGAGTTTGCGGGGCACGCCAAAGTCGGCGCGTCGGTCGTCGTCGACGGTCTGGCGGATAGCGGCGTGGCGACGATTCGCGCCATCGTTCCTGGCACCGCGCAGACGCGTCAGTTGCGCGTGCGCATTGCGTTGCCGGGTCTATCGGCGGCGCCGGTCGGCGCGGCGCTGGCTGCGCATTGGCCGTCGGCCGCGGCGGCGACCGCGTTGACCGTCCCGATGGATGCCTTGATGCGACGCGGTGATAGCGTGCATCTGCTGCGCGTCGATGGCGGCGTGGTGCGCCAGGTGCCGGTCGAAGTCGGAAACCGCGCTGGCAATCGCGTCGCTGTCGTCGGCCAGATCGGCCCCGGCGACGATGTCGTCGTGCGTGGCGGCGAACGACTGGCCGATGGCGCCAAGGTCAGCGTGGGCACCGCACCGGCGGCGGCATTGGCGGTGTTGCCCAAGACGGCGCGCAATGGGACATGAATCGGAGCCGGCTCTTTGCTTTAGTGGGTCCGGACTTGTCCGGACGCTTTTGGCTGTTGTGGGTCCGGACTTGTCCGGACGCTCTTCCGGCAGTTCCGGCCAGGAGCGTCCAGACAAGTCTGGACCCACAGAAGCGGGTGAAGCGTCCAGACAAGTCTGGACCCAGAAGCGGAAGGAGCGTCCAGACAAGTCTGGGCCCACAGAAGCGGGTGAAGCGTCCAGACAAGTCTGGACCCACAGAAGCGGGAGGAGCGTCCAGACAAGTCTGCACCGACAGAAGCGGAGGTCCCACCCGTGCCATCAGTTCACCCGCCGACCCGTAACCACTCGCACTGTCGGTGCGTCCAATACATCGCATAGGGTTACTGCACCACGACCCGAGTGTCGGCCAAACGGAGAAGCCAGGAGCTCAACATGGACAACTCAATGGAACAGCGCTTCGTCGATCGGCTGCTGCATGCGCTTGCAGCGATGGGTGATTACAGCTCGGCAGAAAAGACTGCCGAGCCGGCACTCGCAGCCGCCCAGGAACAGGCGCCAAAGACACCCCCACTTCCCCATTGAGGTACAACCCATGAAGAAGCAACTGCTGGTTGCGGCCGTGATCGCTGCATTTTCGTTCCAGGCTGGTGCAGCTTTGGCTGCAACCATTGTCGCGCCAGGTTCCAGCCACGATTCGGTCAACAAGTCGCTGACGGTCGGCGCCGGCACCCAGGTCAAGGACGTCGAAACCGTCAACGGCAGCATCGACATCGAAAGCAAGGCAAGTGCTGAAGAGGTGGCGACGGTCAATGGCAGCATCGACGTCGGCGACGACGTCAGCGTCGGTTCGCTGGAAACCGTCAACGGCAGCATTCGCGCCGGCGCGGGCCTCAAGGTCGCTGCCGATGTCGAGACCGTCAACGGGCGCATCGAGATCGGCGCAGGCTCTGCGGTGCAGGGTTCGGTATCGACCGTCAACGGCCGGGTGCAATTGCAGCAGTCCAGTGTCGCCAAGAATGTGGAGACCGTGAACGGCGGGCTCAGCTTCAACGGCGCCCGCATCGGCGGCAACGTCGAACTGGTCAACGGTCGCGCCGATGTGCTCGAAGGCACCATCGTCGCCGGCGATCTGATCGTGCACAAGCCCAAGGGAAACTGGGGCTGGGGCAACAAGTCCAAGCCGCCGGTGGTGGTCATCGGCGCCGGCAGCGAAATCGGTGGCCGCATCCTGGTCGAGAACGAGAAGACCAAGCTGTACGTTCACGAGGGTGCGCGCGTCGGCAGTGTCGAGGGCGTGCAGGCGATTCGTTTCGCCGGCGCCAACGCACCGGAGTGAAGCGATCCTGAAGATCGGTCTGCGCGTTGTTCACCTTTGCGCAGGAACTTCAACGGGTTTGACCGGTCTTAGCTTGCACAGGGCGCATTCACTCCACATCCCCTCCCTGGGATGGCGCAGGCTCACATGGGACCTCTTCGACGCCGGGCTCATCGCTCGGCGTTTTTTTTGTTCCTGCGCCGGAAATGCCTGGACGGCGTCGCGACAGTGAGGCCGATCAAGCTTGCGCGGCATGCCGCGCGATCGGTCGAACGCCCGGCGGCCATGCCGACGGGCTCAAGGCAACGCAGCATGGCGGCGCAAGACGCGGAATTGATTCAAGGTAGTTGTGACACACCCCACACTAGAGATCGCCCATGCCTTCGGGCGTGCCGTCGGCGCCCACGCGCAGCAGCTTGAGCGTATTGGTGCCGCCGAGCAGCCCGGTGTGGTCGCCGGTGGTGACGATCACTCGATCGCCGGAGGACAGCCGGCCCTGCGCATGCAGCAATTCCACCGCGAGGCGCGTCGAGTGGGTGACGCCACCGCCCTGCGGGTCGAAAGCGACCGGGTAGACATCGCGGTACAGACTCATGCGCTGGCGCGCACTCTGATGGCGCGTCATCGCGTAGATCGGAATGCGCGAGCGGAAGCGCGACAACCATTGCGCCGTGGCGCCGGATTCGGTCAGGGCGACGATCGCGCGCACGCCGATGCGATTGGCCAGCGTCATCGCGGCCATCGCGATGGCCTGATCCGGGCGATGGATTTCCGGCGGTATCGGCAGCGAAGTGTCCATCGCCTCGAACTGGCGCTCCGCGGCCTCGCAGATGCTGCGCATCGCCGCGATCGCCTTGTCCGGGTGTTTGCCCGACGCGGTTTCTGCCGACAGCATCACGGCGTCGCTGCCGTCGAGCACGGCATTGGCCACGTCGAGCACCTCGGCGCGCGTCGGAATCGGCGAATCGACCATCGACTGCAGCATTTGCGTGGCGGTGATGACCACCCGATGGCGCGACAGCGATTCGCGGATGATGCGCTTCTGCAGACCGGGCAACTCGGCATACCCGATTTCCACGCCGAGATCGCCGCGCGCGACCAGCACGGCGTCCGAGGCATCGATGATCTCGCTCAAGTTGTCCATCGCCTCGGCGCGTTCGATCTTGGCGACCAGCGCCGCCGATGAGCCGGCGCCGCGCAGCAATGCGCGCGCCTGATTCATGTCCGCGGCGGTGCGTGGAAAGGACACCGCCAGATAGTCCGCCCCCATGCGCGCGGCGAGTTCGATGTCGCGGCGGTCCTTGTCGCTCAGAGCATCGACCGACAGGCCACCGCCGAGGCGGTTGATGCCCTTGCGATCCGACAGCCGCCCGCCGACCAGCACGCGCGTGTGAATCTCCAGACCGTCGATGCGTTCGACCTTGAGCGACAGCAGTCCGTCGTCGAGCATCAGGGTGTCGCCGGCAAATACGTCCTGACACAGCTTCTTGTAACTGACGCCGACGCGAAACGAACTGCCGGCTGGCGGTTGATCGGCGCAGTCGAGGATGAAGGGCTGCTCGGGTTCCAGTTCGATCTCGCCGCCGACAAAGCGTTCGATGCGAATCTTCGGGCCCTGCAGATCGGCGAGGATCGCGACCTCGACACCCAGCGACGCGGCCACACGACGCAATTCCTCGGCGCGTCGCAACTGATCCTCGGCGGTACCATGCGACAAGTTGAGCCGGATGACATCGGCTCCGGCCTCGATGACTTTCGCCAGCATGCCGGGCCGGTCGGTCGCCGGTCCCAGGGTGGCGATGATCTTGGTGCGACGACTCTGCGTCATGTGCGGATCTCCCTTCCGTGGAGCTGGAACTCTAGCAGCCCGCATGGCAGGAATGATCGCGGCAGAATCGGGCGCCGTGGCAGCATGCGTGATACAACACGTTGCGCAGCGGCGCGACTGCATACATGTTGCAGCCATTAGACTGCGGTAATTTCTTTTTACTCAGGCCAGACCATGCCCCCATCGAATGCCCTGGTGCGCGCATTCGCCGACAAGGCGAAGGGCGTGCTGGTCGAAGCACTCCGACTGAACGCAGGTGAATGGGACTCGGCGATGGCGGAGCGCCATCAGGACGACCTGCAGCGTCTGGCCGACTACGCCGGCAATCTCGTCCTCGAGGACGTCCAGGCTGCGATCCTTGATCTGTACGCCTACGTGAGCGTGTTTACCGAAGGCACGCTGAAGCCGAATGCCGCACAACGGGCCGAACTCGAACGACTGATCCATGACGCTCAGGCGCAGCTTCTGCCGTTGGCGCCGATGCAGACGCCGCCATCGAATGGCGATGCGGCGGTCTACCTGTTGGCGCCCGGATTGGAACTGCCTGCCGGCTTGCGCGTGGCCCTGCAACACGAAGGGCTGCAACTCACCGTGTTCGACGACGGCGACGCCTTCGAAGACGCCCTGCGTGCGCTCATGCCGCAAGCGATCCTGATTGAAGCCTCGTTCGTCGGCGCCACCACCGAATTGCTCGATGACCTTGCTGCAAAAATGCCCGAGGCCACGCGCTTGCCGTTGGTGGGCATCGACAATGGAGAGCCATCGGCGCGCATCCAGGCGCTGGTCGGCGGTGCCGACCTGTTCCTGCAGCGCCTCGACGATCCGGCTGCGGCTGGGCAGATCAAGGAACTGATCGGCAACCAGAGCAGCGAACCGTTCCGCGTGCTGGTGGTCGACGACGATCGCCAGATGTGCACTTATTGCGATGCCATCCTGACGCGTGCCGGCATGCGCGTCGAAACCACCATGGACGCCGCCACCGTTCCGGCCTTGGTGAAGCGTTTCAAGCCCGACCTGGTGCTGATGGATCTGTACCTGCCGGGCGTGGACGGATTGACGTTGACGGCGGAACTGCGCCGCCAGGCCGATGCCGTCGTGCTGCCGATCGTGTTTCTGTCCGGAGAACAGAGCGAGGAAGCGCGCTTCCAGGCGATCCAGGTGGGCGGCGACGACTTTCTGACCAAGCCGATCCGCCCGCGCCACCTGGTCACGGCGGTGCGCAGTCGCATCAAGCGCGTGCGCTCGCTCGGCAAGCAATTGACGCAGCGACGCGGCGATGCTCAGGGCTACATGCGGCGCGGCGCCTTTCTCGATCACCTGCGCGAACACAAGGAGAGCGGGACGGCCGCAGAGACGACCAGCGTGTTGCTGGTGATCACGGTCGATCAGGGCGCTGAATTGAAGGAACGACTGTCGCTGTCGGTGGGGCACGAACTGGAGCAGGCGGTGGCGATGCGCCTGGCCGGCACCTTCCAGGCGGGCGACCGCTACTGCCTGATCCAGGAGTTCGGTTTCGGTGTGCGGATCGATCGCCGCGGTCGCGAAGAACTGCTTCCATTCGCCGAGCGCCTGCGCAATGCGGTTGCCGCGCAGCCGTTCAAGGTCGACGGCCAGGACACGCAGATCACCGTCAGCCTGGGTCTGGCGTTGATGCCCGGCAGCGAGCGCAATGCGGACGACTGGATCAACGCGGCCTTTGCCGCGGCTCGCACGGCGCGCCGCCTCGGCGGAAATCGCATCGAGGGCATCCTCAGCGATGCCGATTCGCTGCTGCCGCCGGAACGCCTGCTGCACATCCGCGAACTGCTGCGCGACGCCGTGGACAAGCGCGCGCTGGCGATCGATTTCCAGCCGTTGATCCCGTTGCGCGGCACCGAGGCCGGACGCTATGCAATGACCAGCTACCTGCCCGATCCGAAGGAACCGCTCGGCGGTATCGGGCGCCAGGAGTTCGTGCCGGTGGCGCGGTCGCTTGGACTGCAGCAGTCCATCGACCGCATCCAGATCAGCCATGCGTTGCGTGCGCTCGACGACCAGCGCTCGCAGAACCGCGTGCGCGATCTGCTGGTGCCTGTCGACTTCATGTCGTTGGACCGCGATCAGCTCGCCTGGATGCAATCGGAATTCGCCCGACGCAAACAGGTCGACCAGCGCCTGACGCTGGAATTCGACGCCGGCGTGCTGCTCGAGAACGAGAATTCCAAACGCGTGCTCGACCGACTGCGCGCCGACGGCATCCGACTCGGCGCCGTCGAGCGTTCGCCGCGCCTCGGCCACCTCGGCGAGCTGGTGCAACTGCCGTTGAAGGTGCTGCGGTTGCCGGCCGCAGTACTGCAGTCGATGGAGCCCGCGATCAGCGGGCCGGTGCTCGAGAACTGGCAGCGCAGCGGCCGCGAACTGGTGGTCGAAGATGTACGCGATCTCGGCGCCATGACGCGCTTCTGGAATCTCGGCGTCGACTATCTGCAGGGCGATGCACTGGCGACCGCGGGACCGCGCCTCGATTTCGATTTCTCGGAGATCAGTCTGAGCTGAAGTGCCGATCGCAGCTGCGCCGGCATTCCGCTTCGAGGTGCCTTCGAGCCCTCGTCAAGGCGCCACCAGCGCCGGGTCGAGCTTGACCTCGAACCAGTTCAGTCCCCAGTGCAGGTGCGGTCCGCTGGCGCGGCCGGTCATGCCGATGGCGCCGATGGCATCGCCCTGACGCAGGCGCTGGCCCTCGATCACATCGATGCGGCTCATGTGGATGTAAACGCTGCTGACGCCGTGCCCGTGATCGAGGATCACGCTCTGCCCGGTCAGCAGCATGTCCGGATGCACCAGCGTAACCACGCCGGCGGCCGGTGCGCTGATCAGGGTGCCGGTCGGCGCGGCGATGTCGAGGCCCATGTGCGGGCTCTTCGGTTCCCCGTTGAGCACGCGCTGGCTGCCGTAGACGCCGCTGATGCGGCCTTTCGCCGGGCGCACGAAGCCGTTGGCGAAATCGCTGCGCGCATCGTCGCGTTCGCGCGCTTTTGCGATCAGCGCGGCCTCGCGCTGAATGCGCGCCTGGGCTTGTGGATCCGGCGTCACGGTTTGCTGCGGCAATCCGCTGACGCGTTCGATCGCATACTCGCGCGCGGCCACCGGCAAACCGGCGCAACGTGCCTTTGCCTCGTCGGGCAGGCGCAGGCACAGGCTGACCCGGGTCTGGTCGCGGCCGAGGCCGAAGACGAAGCGGCCCTGGTCGTCGATGCGCAGATTGCGCTGGTCGACGCTGACCCGTGCACCGGGCTCGGTGTGGCCGACGACCAGCTGTCCCTGGCGCAGCGGCTGGTCGAGGGTGAGGCCGGCGGGTGGGGTGGCGGGCAGGGCGGGGGCTGCGAGCGCGGCGACCATGCACCAGACAAGACGGTGTTGGTTCCTGGTGGTGGTGTCGGAAACCGCCAAGACCCGCCCGTCGCGACGCGCCGCCTTTTCCAACAACCAACACCAACACCTGCGTGCGCCGTTCATCGATCAAACTCCAGCCGCTGCCCCAGCAATCTATCGTCAAGTTGCCCGTCGCGATAGACCAGATGTCCATTGACCCAGGTTGCCGCAACGGTCGATCGGAAGCGATCCCCTTCGAATGGCGACCAACCGCAGCGATTGATGACATCCTCGCGACGAACCGCTTGCTCGCGGTTGAGGTCGACCAGCACCAGATCGGCCTGGAAGTCTTCGCGCAGGAAGCCGCGATTGCGCACGCCGAACAGGCGCGCCGGATTGTGCGCGCATTTCTCGGCGATCAACGGCAAGTCGAACACGCCATCGAAGTAACGCTCCAGCACCAGCGGCAGCGCGAATTGCACCAGCGGCAGGCCAGCGGCGGCCCTGTCGTACCGCGCGCCCTTCTCGGAGAGCAGATGCGGCGCGTGGCCGCTGGCGAGCATGTCGACGCGGCCATCCTTGACCGCGGCCAGCAGCGCTTCGCGGTCGCGCGGATCCTTCAGCGCCGGATTGCACTTGATCAGGTTGCCCTTGCGCGCGTAATCGCGGCGGTCGAAGTGCAGGAAATGCAGGCAGGCCTCGGCGGTGATGCGCTTGCCGGCGCCATCGCCGGGGGCGAACAACTCCAGTTCCTCGGCGGTGCTGACGTGCAACACATGCAGTCGCGCGTCGTGATGCCGCGCCAGGTCGATGGCGAGTCGCGTCGACTTGACGCAGGCCTCGCGCGAGCGGATGTCCGGGTGCGCGTCGGGTGGGATCTCGTCGCCGTATTGCGCGCGAAAACGGGCGAGATTGGCGTTGATCGTCGGCGAATCTTCGCAATGGGTGGCGATCAGGCAAGGAGCGACACGGAAGATCGCGTCGAGTACATCGGCATTGTCGACCTCGCGGTTGGCGCTCGATGCAGCCATGCAGACCTTGATGCCAGCCACCCCATGTTTGTCGGCGCAGGCCACATCGTCGAGATTGTCGTTGCTGGCGCCGAGGTAGAACGCGAAATTGGCCAGCGAGCTCTGCGCCGCGCGCGCACACTTCTCGCCGACCATGGCCATGTTGCCGGTCCACGGCGAGGTGTTCGGCATCTCCATGTAGCTGGTGATGCCGCCGGCCACCGCCGCACGCGACTCGCTGCCGATGTCGCCCTTGCGCGTCAGTCCTGGCTCGCGGAAGTGCACCTGATCGTCGATCATGCCGGGCATCAAGGCGCGCCCGGCGGCATCGAACACCGACTCGTCCGGGCGCGCGCCCAGATTGGAACCAATCTCGGCGATGCGCCCTGAGCGGATGCGCAGATCGGCATCGAACACGCGCCCCTCGTTGACCAGCCGGGCATTGACGATCAGGTGGTTGACCATGGGGCTCAGTCAGCGGTTCAAGCGCTCCGATTATTGCTCGGCGCGGGCCAGGTTTTTGCCTTGGGAGGCGGAAAAGGGAAAAAGGAAAAAGGAAAAAGGGAAAACAGAACGCGGCTCGGCGCGACTGAATCCTCGCGCGCTGTTGTGCGTTGACGAGTTGCTGCCGCGGATCAATGTGTCTCGGCGTCTGTTGCCGCCGGGATCGTCGAGTTCGCGACCGTCGGGCACTTCCTTTTTCCTTTCCTGATCAGCGTCGAACCTCAATCGGGTTGGGCTGAGCAAGGTGTCCCGTTCGCCCTGAGCCTGTCGAAGGGCGCTCTCGCGAGACTCGCCCTTCGACAGGCTCAGGGCGAACGGGACTGGGTAGGCC
>CALEZI010000051.1 GCA_937928755.1 uncultured Rhodanobacteraceae bacterium
ACAGAGAAGCGAAGGCAAAGCTCGCGGGGTGAACCCGCTCCCACAGAGAAGCGAAGGCAAAGCTCGCGGGGTGAACCCGCTCCCACAGAGAAGCGAAAGCAAAGCTCGCGGGGCGGACCCGCCTCGGATGGCACGACCAGCCAGAAGCGTCCGGACAAGGTCCGGACCCACGAAAGCTCATCGCCGCGTCGCCCCCGCATACATCACCGCGCTGACCGCCAGCGCCAGGCCGATTGCTATCCACTCCTGCGCGGTCAGCGAGGCGAGGATCACGCCCATGGCGACGACACCGATGATCGGGATCGCCGGGCCGCCGGGAAGATGCATCGGCGCCTCGTGGGTGCGCGAATCGACGCGCTGCAGGCGCCATGCGGCGAGGCAGACGAACAGGTAGAGCAGGCCCACGGCGCCGCCGGAGACCAGCGCCAGCGTGGCGAAATCGCCGCTGAGTGCGAGGACCAGCGCAACGGCGACATGCACGATCACCGCGACATGCGGTACGCGCGTGCTCGGGTGCACGGCGCCAAGCGACTTGGGCAGCAGGCCATCGCGACCCAGCGCGTACAGCAGGCGCGAATTGCCGAGAATGTTGCCGTGCAGGTAACCGAGCATCGAGATGCCGGCGCCGATCAGCAGCAGCGTGAAACCGGGTGTCCACAGCGCACCGGCGGTGCTCGCCAGCGGCGCCTTGTCGCCGGCCAGCGCGTTGCCAAGCAGGCCCTGCGCGGTAACCTGCAGGCCGACGTACAGCAGGATCACGAACAGGATGGCGATCAGTGCGGCACGCGGCACGGTGCGGCCGGGGTCCTTGACCTCGCCGGTGGGCACCAGGGCGCTTTCCATGCCGGCGTAGGCGAACAGCACCAGCACCATCGCCTGGCCCCAGTGCTGCCACTCTGGCCAGGCGGGAACGGCGAGGTTGGCCGGCTCGATGAACCAGATACCGAGCAGCACCAGCAGCACCAGCGGCGTCAGCTTGATCGCCGCAAGCACGCCGATCGCGCGCGCGCCGAGGCGGACGCCGCGCAGATTGAGGCCGGCGAACAGGGTGAACAACACGATCAGCACTGTCGCGCGGCCGACACTGTCGCCGAACACCGGCCACACCCGTGCAGCCTGATCGACCAGCGCGGCGGCGACGCCGGCGCATCCGGTGACGTTGGAAATCCAGGTCAGTGCGCCGAAGCCGAAGCCGGCGAACGGCCCGAAGGCTTCGCGGCCGTAGCTGTAGGGCCCGCCGGTGACCGTCGCGCGACTGCCGGCGGCGGCAAAACACAGCACCACCGGGATCATCAGCAGGGCACCCAGGGCGAAGGCGTAAGGTGCGGCGGATCCGAGCGTGTCGGCAAGACGCCCCGGCAGCGCGAAAATGCCGCCGCCGACAATGATGTTGACGATCGCCGCTGCCAGCAGCAGCGTACCGAAGGCACGCACCAGCAGTTGTTCGTTGGCAGGTGTCGATGGGCTCATGGACGCTCCGGGTGCGTGCGCGCGAAGGGGTGCGAGCATGTCACGACGAACGCGGATTGGGTGTGGGGAGCGAAGCGTCAGCGCGCTTTTGTGGGTCCAGACTGGTCTGGACGCTGTTGACTTGGCTGGCAGGAGAAGCGTCCAGACAAGTCTGGGCCCGCAGGAGCTGGGGCCTCAATCAACAGCGTCCAGACAAGTCTGGACCCACATGAGCAAGGGCCTCGATCGACAGCGTCCAGACAAGTCTGGACCCACAGGAGCAAGGGCCTCGATCGACAGCGTCCAGACAAGTCTGGACCCACAAGGGCAAATCAAGCCGCCTTGCGCAACTGACCTGCCCCGACCTCGAGCGCGCGATCGAGTCCGGCCAGCAAGTCGGCCTTGAGGTCATCAATGTCTTCGATGCCGACCGACAGCCGCAGCAGGCGATCGCTGATGCCGGCGACGGCGCGCGCTTCGGGGGTCATCGAGGCGTGGGTCATGGTCGCCGGATGGGCGATCAGGCTTTCGACCCCGCCGAGCGATTCGGCCAGCGAATAACAGCGCAGGCCATCGAGCAAGGCGCGCACCTCGGCCTCGCCGCCGGCGAGTTCGAAACTCAGCATGGCGCCGAAGCTGCGTTGCTGGCGGCGCGCCAGTTCATGGCCGGGATCGCTCTTCAAGCCCGGAAAGTAGACGCGCTCGACGGCCGGATGCGCGTCCAGCGCGTGCGCCAGTTCGAGTGCGTTTTCGGCGTGCACGCGCAGACGTGCCGACAGTGTGCGCAGGCCGCGCAGGGTCAGATAGCTGTCGAACGGCGCGCCGCCGAGGCCGAGGCAGTTGTTCCACCAGGCCAGTTCGTCGTGCAGCGTGCGGCCCTTGCTGACGATCGCGCCGCCGACCACATCGCTGTGCCCGTTCAGGTACTTGGTGGTCGAGTGCAATACCAGGTCGGCACCGAGATCGAGCGGGCGCTGCCAGATCGGCGACAGGAAGGTGTTGTCGGCAAGTACGCGCGTGCCGTGTCGATGCGCCAGCGTGGTCAACGCCTGCAGATCGACGATGCGCAGCAGCGGATTGCTCGGCGTCTCGATCCACAGCAGATCGACCGGCTCGGCAAATGCCGCCTCGACCGCCGCCAGATCGCCCTGATCGATCAGCTTCAGTCGGAAACGGCCGCGCTGTGCCAGCGTGTCGAACAGACGCCAGGTGCCACCGTAACAATCGTGCGGCGCGACCAGTAAGCCACCTTCGGGCACCAGGTGCAGCGCCAGCGTCACCGCCGCCATGCCGGTGCAGGTGACCACCGCGCCAGCCCCGCCCTCCAGTTCCGCCAGTGCGTTGGCCAGAGCATCGCGCGTGGGATTACCCGAGCGCGTGTAGTCGTATTGGCGTGGCTGGGCGAAGCCCTCGAAGCTGAAGTTGCTCGACAGCACCAAGGGCGGGACGATCGCGCCGTGCGCCTTGTCGCTGTCGATGGCGGCGCGCACGGCGGTAGTGGTCGGTTTGCAACTGCTCATCGTTCGACTCCGGCATCGGTCAGGGCGTGGATCGAAGTCTAAACGTATAGACGTCTGGACGTCTATACGTCTCAATATGAAGTTTTGGACGACAGGAAAGAGCGTCCGGACAGGGTCCGGATTCGCAGGGAGCGCGCTTTGGTGGGTCCAGACTTGTCTGGACGCCTTGGGCTTGGATGAAGAAAGAGCGTCCAGACACGTCTGGACCCACAGGAGCCAGGACGGCGACAAGGGTCCGGATTCGCAGGGAGCGCGCTTTGGTGGGTCCAGACTTGTCTGGACGCCTTGGGCTTGGATGAAGAAAGAGCGTCCAGACAAGTCTGGACCCACAGGAGCCGGGGCGAAGAGCGTCCGGACAAGTCTGGGCATACAATTCCCGTGAGCCGGACCCGACGCTCAATTCGCCAGATTAGAGTGGCGTCGCTGGCGATGACAGCGGGCTTCGGGCAGAATGCGCGGCCTTGCGCCCATCTGGCTGTGCGACTCCCGAATGTCCAAAGAAGACCATATTGAAATGGAAGGCACGGTCCTCGAGACCTTGCCCAACACCATGTTCCGCGTGCAGCTGGAAAATGGGCATGTCATTACCGCCCATATCTCCGGCCGCATGCGCAAGAACTACATCCGCATCCTGACCGGCGACAAGGTCAAGATCGAGATGACGCCGTACGACCTGAGCAAGGGTCGCATCACCTTCCGGCAGAAATAATCGGAGATCCGCCGTCGTCGCGTTGCAGGGGCGACCGCTAGATCGCGATCGCCGACGCATCAATGCTCATGGTCGCGACGTACACGTCGCCCCTGGGTAAAGCCGCTTCGCGCTGCGGCGACAGCCCTACGCCGTCGCCGCATCCGGCGTTTCGGCGGTTGTCGCTTCCGAACGCACGCTCAATCCCTCGCCGTCCACTTCGACAAAGACGCGACCACCGCCGACCAGCGCGCCGAACAGCAATTCGTCGGCAAGCTTGCGCTTGATGTGCTCCTGGATCACGCGCGACATCGGACGGGCGCCCATCTGCGGATCGAAGCCTTTTTCGGCGAGCCACGCGCGCGCGCTCTCGTCGACGTGCAGCGTCACATGTTTGTCGGCGAGCTGCGATTCCAGCTCGATGACGAACTTGTCGACCACGCGCAGGATCGTGGCCCGGTCCAGTGCGGCAAACTGGATGACGGCGTCGAGACGGTTGCGGAACTCCGGCGTGAAGCCGCGGCGAATAACCTCCATCGCATCGGTGGAGTGATCCTGTTCGACGAAACCCATGCTGCGGCGCGATGCCTGCGAGGCGCCGGCGTTGGTGGTCATCACCAGCACAACGTTGCGGAAATTGGCCTCGCGACCATTGGTGTCGGTCAGCACGCCGCGATCCATCACCTGCAGCAGCAGGTTGAACACATCCGGATGGGCTTTTTCGACCTCGTCGAGCAGCAATACTGCGTGCGGATGCTTGGTCACCGCTTCGGTCAGCAGCCCACCCTGATCGAAGCCGACATAACCCGGAGGCGCTCCGACCAGGCGCGAAACGGTGTGCGCTTCCATGTATTCGGACATGTCGAAACGGATCAGCTCGATGCCGAGAATCATCGCCAACTGGCGCGTGACTTCGGTCTTGCCGACGCCGGTCGGGCCGGCGAACAGGAAGCAGCCGATCGGCTTGTTGGGATCGCCGAGGCCCGAACGCGACATCTTGATCGCTGCGGTCAGCACCTCGATGGCCTGCTCCTGGCCGAACACGACCATCTTCAGGTTGCGATCCAGGTTGCGCAGCACGTCCTTGTCGGACGCCGATACATGTTTGGCCGGAATGCGCGCCATCTTGGCGACGATGTATTCGACCTCTTCGGTGTCGATGATGCGTTTGCGCTTGTCTTCGGCCAGCAGTTGCTGGCGCGCTCCGGCCTCGTCGATGACGTCGATCGCCTTGTCCGGCAGGAAGCGGTCGTGGATGTGCTTGACCGACAGGTCGACTGCGGCCTTGAGCGCTTCGGCGGCGTATTCGACCTTGTGATGTTCCTCGAAGCGCGTCTTCAGCCCACGCAGGATCTCGATGGTGTCGGCGATCGTCGGCTCGACGACATCGATCTTCTGAAAGCGTCGGGTCAGCGCGCGGTCCTTCTCGAAGATGCCGCGGAACTCCTGGAAGGTGGTCGAACCGATACAGCGCATCTCGCCCGAACCCAGCAACGGCTTGATCAGGTTGCTGGCATCCATGACGCCGCCGGACGCCGAGCCGGCGCCGATGATGGTGTGGATCTCGTCGATGAACAGGATCGCCCGCGGAATCCGCTTGAGCTCGGCCATCACCTGCTTCAGGCGCTTTTCGAAGTCGCCGCGGTACTTGGTTCCGGCCACCAGCGCGCCGAGATCGAGCGCAAAGATCACCGCGTCCCTGAGCACTTCCGGCACGTCGTTGTCGACGATGCGCTTGGCCAGCCCTTCGGCCAGCGCGGTCTTGCCGACGCCGGCTTCACCCACATACAGCGGATTGTTCTTGCGTCGACGACAGAGCACCTGGATGGTGCGTTCGATTTCGTCGGCGCGACCGATCAGCGGGTCGATCTTGCCTTGACGCGCCAGGTCGTTGAGATTGCTTGCATAAGCCTGCAGCGCACTTTGTTTCTCGCCTTCACCGCCGCCCTCGGCTTCATTGCGCTCGCCGCCGGCGTCACGGACCGGATCCTGCGAGATCTTGGCGATGCCGTGCGAGATGTAATTGACCACGTCCAGGCGCGTGATGTCCTGCTTCTGCAGCAGGTAGGCGGCGTGCGAGTCCTTCTCGCCGAAGATCGCCACCAGCACGTTGGCGCCGGTGACCTCCTTCTTGCCCGACGACTGCACGTGGTACACGGCGCGCTGCAGCACCCGCTGAAAGCCGAGCGTCGGCTGAGTGTCGCGTTCGTCGTCGGCCGGCAGCATCGGCACCGTCTCTTCGATGATCGACCGCGTTTCGTCCGAGAGCTTCCTGATGTCGGCCCCGCAGGCCTTCAGCACCTGCGCTGCGGAGGGGTTCTCGATCAAGGCCAGCAAAAGGTGTTCCACGGTCATGAATTCATGCCGTTTGGCACGGGCTTCCTTGTAGCTCTGACTGATGGTCAGTTCCAGGTCCTTGCTGAACATGGACTTCCTTTCTCCTGCGCTGAGCGCTTGACTGTTCTACCACATGGCCCCGCTTGTCGCAGAAATCAAGCGTGACGAATTTCGCTGTTGGTGAACCTGGCAACCAGCAATCCTCTGAACCATTCCCGATCACACCTCGACAGGCCGAGGTTCGTTCGTGATTCCTCCCTAGGCTTCCTCCATCGCGCACATCAACGGATGCTGATGGGCACGGGAGAAAGCGTTGACCTGGGCCACCTTGGTGTCCGCTACATCGCGGGTGAAAACGCCGCAGACGCCCTTGCCCTGGGTGTGAACGTGCAACATGACGCGCGTTGCGTTCTCGCGCGACATGGCAAAAAAGGTCTCCAACACAATCACCACGAACTCCATCGGTGTGTAGTCGTCGTTCAGAATCACCACCTTGAACATCGGCGGCTTCTTCAGCTCCGGGCGCGATTCCTCGATCGCAATGCCCAGATCCTCGCGACCTTCGGTATGGGTCTCCTCGCTCATGGCTTCCGATTGCACTCGACAGGCATACACTAGACGGCGATCAGTATATCCAGCTGAACCGCCAGTAGCCGGCGGGTCCGAACGAGCGGCGGTGAACTTTGTTCCGGATTCAGCAATGATCCGGATGCTCGATCGGGCGACTATTCAACCCTGTCGACGATGACTTTCCCGTGCACGTGGCCATGCGAAACACGACCCAACTCCCGCGCATCACGGTTGCTGCCGTGATCCCCGACGGCAGCCGCTTTCTGCTGGTCGAAGAGACCATCGACGGCCGTGCAGTGCTCAACCAGCCTGCCGGCCACCTCGACGCCGGCGAATCGCTGATCGGCGCGGTGATCCGCGAAACCCTCGAGGAAACCGCATGGCAGGTACGCCCGGTCGGGCTGATCGGCGTCTACCAGCTGCTGTTGCCGCAGGTCCATTTCGTGCGTATCACCTTTCTGTGCGACGCGCTCGCGCATGATTCGACACGCGCCCTCGACAGCGAGATCGTGCGCACGCACTGGCTGACGCGCGACGAGATCGCAGATCATTCCATTCCGCAGCGCAGCAGCCTGGTATTGCGTTGCATCGACGATCATCTGGCGGGGCGGCTTTGGCCGCTGGAGCAGATCGTGGAGCCGCTCAAGTGAGACCGAGGGTTGCTTCTGGTGGGTCCAGACTTGTCTGGACGCTTTTCCGCAAGCCGCAACAAGTGCGTCCAGACAAGTCTGGACCCACAGATGCAACAAGCAGAGCGGTTGCCGGATCGGCGGCCCTTCAGAGGCGGCGCCAGTCATGAAGGTCCTCGTCGGTCTCTCCGGCGGCGTCGACTCCTCGGTCACCGCGTTGCTGCTCAAACGCGCCGGCCGCGAGGTCGGCGGGCTGTTCATGAAGAACTGGGAGGAGGATGACGTCGGCGGTGTCTGCCAGGCTGAGGCGGACGCGCGCGATGCGCGAGGCATCGCCGAACTGCTCGGCATTCCGTTCTACGGTCGCAACTTCGCTGCCGAGTACTGGGACGGCGTGTTCGAGCACTTCCTGGCCGAATTGAAAGCCGGACGCACGCCCAATCCGGACGTCCTGTGCAACCGCGAAGTCAAGTTCAAGACCTTCGTCGAGCACGCCGAGGACCTCGGTTACCAGCGCATCGCGACTGGCCATTACGCGCGCTTGCGGCGCCAGGACGGTCGCGTGGAACTGCTGCGCGGCGTCGATGCCAACAAGGACCAGAGCTACTTTCTGCATGCGCTCGACCAGCAGCAACTGGGCTGGGCGGAATTCCCGGTCGGCCACCTGAGCAAGCCCGAGGTGCGGCGCATCGCCACCGAAGCCGGCCTGCCGACCCACGCCAAGCGCGATTCGACCGGCATCTGCTTCATCGGCGAACGCAACTTCGATCCCTTCATCGCGCGCTATCTGGCGCCTGATCCCGGCCCGATGCGCACGCCGGAGGGCCTTGAGGTGGGCAAACACCGCGGCCTGCAGTTTCACACCGTCGGCCAACGCGATGGCCTGGGCATCGGCGGGCGCAAGGGCGGCAGCGGCGAACCCTGGTACGTTGCCGCCAAGTCGATCAGTGACAACACACTGATCGTGGTCCAGGGCGACCATCCGGCGCTGTATGGCTCGCGCCTGACCACCGAGCCGATCAACTGGATCAGCGGCGCCGCGCCGGCTGACGAGTTCGAGTGCAGCGCGAAAATCCGCTATCGGCAGGCGGATCAGGGCTGCCGCGTCCGTCTGCTGGGGGACGGCTGCGTCGAAGTGATGTTCGACCAGCGCCAGCGGGCAATCACCCCGGGACAGTCGGTGGTGTTCTACGCCGGCGACGTGTGCCTGGGCGGCGGCGTGATCAAGGCCAGCGACGCGTATCTCGGTGGGTTGTAGGCCTCACCTGTGGGAGCGGGTTTATCCCGCGATCTTGTGGTCGGTCAAAGCAAAAGCTCGCGGGGTGAACCCGCTCCCACAAAATGCGCCGCCGAAAGGCAGGGCAATCACCCCGGGACAGTCGGTGGTGTTCTACGCCGGCGACGTGTGCCTGGGCGGCGGCGTGATCAAGGCGAGCGACGCGTATCTCGGTGGGTTGCAGGCCTCACCTGTGGGAGCGGGTTTATCCCGCGATCTTGTAGTCGGTCAAAACAAAAGCTCGCGGGGTGAACCCGCTCCCACAAAAAGCGCCGCCGAAAGGCAGGGCGATCACCCCGGGACAGTCGGTGGTGTGCTACGCCGACGACGTGTGCCTGGGCGGTGGCGTGATCAAGGCGAGCGACGCGTATCTCGGTGGGTTGCAGGCCTCACCTGTGGGAGCGGGTTTATCCCGCGATCTTGTGGTCGGTCAAAGCAAAAGCTCGCGGGGTGAACCCGCTCCCACAAAGGCGCCGCCGAAAGGCCAGCGACGCGTATCTGGGTGGGTTGTAGGCCTCACCTGTGGGAGCGGGTTTATCCCGCGATCTTGTGGTCGGTCAAAGCAAAAGCTCGCGGGGTGAACCCGCTCCCACAAAGGCGCCGCCGAAAGGCCAGCGACGCGTATCTGGGTGGGTTGTAGGCCTCACCTGTGGGAGCGGGTTTATCCCGCGATCTTGTGGTCGGTCAACGCAAAAGCTCGCGGGGTGAACCCGCTCCCACAAAAGCGCCGCCGAAAGGCAGCAAGTGGTGAATGGCAAGAGCCGGCAAGACTCCGCGCACCGCTTCTGCTACTTACAACTTACCACTCGTCTCACAACCGGAACTTGTCGCCCAGATACACCTCACGCACCTTCGGATGCGACAGGATCTGCTGCGGCGTGCCCTCGGCGAGCACCTGGCCGGCGTTGAGCACGTAGGCGCGATCGCAGATGCCGAGCGTCTCGCGCACATTGTGGTCGGTGATCAATACGCCGATGCCGCGCTCCTTCAGGTGGCTGATGGCCTCCTGGATCTCGCCGACCGAGATCGGGTCGACGCCGGCGAAGGGCTCGTCGAGCATGATGAAACGCGGTTTGGCGGCCAATGCGCGAGCGATCTCGACGCGCCGGCGCTCGCCGCCGGACAGGCTCTGACCGAGTTGGCCGCGCAGATGGGTCACCTGCAGTTCTTCCAGCAGCGATTCCAGCACCACGGTACGGCCGCGCCTGGTCAGGTCCTTGCGCATTTCCAGCACTGCGAGCAGGTTGTCCTCGACCGTCAGTCGCCGGAACACGCTGGGTTCCTGTGGCAGGTAACCGATCCCGAGGCGCGCGCGGTCGGACATCGACAGCGGCGTGATGTCGCGACCATCGAGTTCGATGCGTCCGCGATCGGCGGCAATCATGCCGACGATCATGTAAAAGCAGGTGGTCTTGCCGGCGCCGTTGGGGCCGAGCAGGCCCACCACTTCACCTACGCTCAAGTGGCACGACACCCCGCGTACGACCTCGCGACCGCGGTAGCGCTTGCTCAGGGTTTCGACCAGCAGCATCGCGGATCAGGGCTTGATCGCGCGCGACATCGGTTCGTCGATCACGCTCGACGCCCCCGACTTCGGGGCTTCCGCCGGCACTTCCGCTGGCGCATCCGCGGGTTTCGGTGCTTTCGGCGGAATCACCATCTGCACGCCACCGCCCACACCTTCACCCGCCGCCAACCGGCCGGTCTTGACCGAATAAGTCACGCGTTCGGAGCGCAGCGTACCTTGCGGCCGTTCGAGCACCACATCGCCGCGCAGTTCGACGGTTTCCTCGGTGAGCTTGTAGTCGATGGTCTGCGCGCGCGCATTCATTTCGCCGCCACCTTCGATTCGCTGGACCAGGGTCGCTGGCTTGCCGGTCAGGAGCGCGCGCGAGACCTCGCCTTTGTCCTGGGTGACGTCGGCACGCGCAGCGGTCACCACCAGGCTGCCCTGGGTAATACGCACATTGCCGGTCAGCACTGTGGTGTTGTCGTCCATGCCGGTCTCGAAGCGGTCCGACTTGATCTGCATCGGCTGCTGGCGATCGCTTTCCAGCGCCCACGCGGGCAGCGCCAACGCGACGCACAGCAGCGACAGCCAGCGACGATCAGGAATCCTTGTCTTTCGGTACATATTCACCTTCCACCTGGCTGCGAAGCAGGAAGCGGTCCTTCTTGAGGTCGGCGCGCAGGCCTACACCCTTGATCTGGCTTCCGGTACTGACAATCTCCACGGCTTCGTCGCTGCTTGCAAGCCGTTCCTCGATGGCGAATTCGATGCGCTCGGAGCGGATCGTGACGGGTTCACGCTCCGGCTTGGTGCCCTTGAGCACAACCTGCTCCTGCAACCACAAACGATCCTTGGCCACATCCAGGCGACCGACCCTCGATTGCCCGCTCCAGCGTCCGCCGTCGGCGCCCACCACATCGAACACCGGCGCCGCGACCAGATACTCTTCACTGCGTCGCGGGCTGGTGATGCGTGGACTGACCAGGACCAGATTGGGCTTGCCGGCGTCGTCGTAGATGCGCATCTCGACATTGCGGATCTCGTTCTCCTGGCTTGCGGCCGGCAGCGGCGCGACCGGCGCATCCGGCGGCGCGAACCAGCGGATCAGCCCATAGCTGGCCGCCGACGTACCCGCCAGCACCAGCAGCCAGACGCGGGTCCGTTCAGGGGTCACGGCGCGGTCGCCACATAGGTCCTGACCAGGCCTTCGAGCTTGCCCTGCGCAGCCAGCACGAACTCGGCGAATTCGCGGACTGCGCCGGCACCGGCGGGTCGCGTGGCCTGCCACCGACAATGCAAGCGTACCGCCGGCACTGCCTCGGCCACCGTCGCCGGCAACACCACACGGGTCAGGATCGGAAGATCGGGCAGATCGTCGCCCATGTAGGCGGCCTGATACCAGGTCAGTCCGTGTGCGCCGATCAGTTGTTCGAACAGCGGCAATTTTTCGCGCACCCCAAGGTGCACGTGGGTCACGCCGAGTTCAGCAAGGCGGCGCTGCGCCGCCTCGCTGGCCCGCGCGCTGATCACCACGGTAACGATGCCGGCCTGCTGCAGCAGCTTGAGACCGAGTCCGTCGTGCACGTGGAAGGCTTTCGCTTCGGCGCCGTCGTTACCGTACCAGAGCCGGCCATCGGTGAGCACGCCATCGATGTCGAAACCGATGATGCGCACGCCCAGGGCGCACTGGATCTGGTGCGATTCGCCGGTCTCCATCAGATCACGCGCGCCCGCAACAGATCATGGAAGTTCAGCGCTCCGACCAGCAGCCCGTGCTGATTGACCACCAGCAGGCCGCTGATCTTGTGGTTCTCCATCAAGCGCGCGGCTTCGATGGCGAGCTTGTCCTCGCTGACGGTGCGCGGGTTGGCGGTCATCAACGCCGACACCGGCGTGGTTCGAAGATCGACACTGGAATCGTCCAGCGCGCGGCGCAGGTCGCCGTCGGTGAACACGCCACAGAGGCGATCGTCGGCGTCGGCGATCGCGGTCATGCCCAGATTCTTGCGCGTCATCTCCATCAACGCTTCGGTCACGCTGGCGCCAGGAACCACGCGCGGAATCTCGCTGCCGCTGTGCATGACGTCGCGGATGTGCACCAGCAACCGGCGTCCCAACTGACCCGCCGGATGCGACGCGGCGAAATCATCGGAGGTGAATCCACGCGCTTCGAGCAAGGCAATCGCCAAAGCATCGCCCATGACCAGCGCCGCGGTGGTGCTCGAAGTGGGCGCCAGTCCCAGCGGGCAGGCCTCCTCGGCGACCGCGACATCCAGATGCACGTCGGCCAGTCGCGCCAGGCTGGAGCGTTGATTGCCGCTCATCGCGATCAACGGCACGCCCTTGCGCTTGACCACCGGCAGGATCGTCAGCAACTCGTCGGTCTCGCCCGAGTTGGACAGCGCCAGCACCAGATCCTTGTTGGTGATCATGCCGAGGTCGCCATGGCTGGCTTCGGCCGGATGCACGAAAAACGCCGGCGTGCCGGTGCTCGCCAATGTCGCGGCGATCTTGCGTGCGATGTGGCCGGATTTGCCGATGCCGCTGACGACGACGCGTCCTTCACAGGCAAGGATTAACTGGCACGCACGGGTGAAGGCACCATCGATGCGCGAGGACAGCGCGCGGATCGCCGCCACTTCGATGTCGATGACCCGCCGCGCTGCAGCGGCGACAGCAGCGGCCGGCAGGTCCTCGACCGGCCGGGAGACAATCGCGTTCATTGAGGACATCCAGCCGATGATTCGTTGAGTTCTCTATTCGGGCAGCATCCGATAGCATCGGCGCCCCTTTTCGGTGCATGCAGGCATGCCCCGGACAGGGCCGGAGTTTACACCGGCGCACCCTGAACGGTCAGGCAACCGCGAACCGCGAGAGTCTCGATGAGCCGCTCTGTCTGGATCGAAGTCATGCCCAAGATCCAACCAGATGACGTCACTCGTTGAAAACAGAATTTTGTCCGCAAAGGACGCAAAGGACGCAAAGAGAGCAAGAACGCCAAATGCGCAGTCGCCCTCCGCCTCCTGGAGCGTTTGCTTTCCTTTGCGTCCTTTGCGTCCTTTGCGGACAAAAAAGCAGTCAGCGACCTTGCAGAAACTGAACCATTTCCAACACAACCACTCCGAGATGAGCCGATGAACGCTGCCACTGTCCAAGCCATGATCGTCGCTGGAATGCCCAATGCGCAGGTCACTGTCGAAGGCGCTGACGGCGTCCACTTCGAAGCGCTGGTGATCGCCTCCGAATTCGCCGGATTGCGCCCGCTGCAACGCCATCGGCGGGTGTATGACACACTCGGCGAAAAGCTCGGGGGCGAGATCCACGCGCTGTCGCTGAAGACTTTCACGCCCGAGGAATGGGCAGCGCGCGGCTGACCGCCGCAAGGCACCGCGCGCAAACACAGACAAGGAAACACCGATGGCCAAGATCATCGTCGAGGGCGGCGTGCCGCTGAATGGCGAAGTTTGGATTTCCGGCGCCAAGAACGCCGTGCTGCCGATCCTCTCGGCGACGCTGCTCGCCGACAGCCCGTGTTCGATCGGCAATGTGCCGCATCTGCACGACGTCACCACCACGATGGAACTGCTCGGCCAGATGGGCGTCGAACTGGCAGTCGACGAGCGCATGCGCATCCACGCCGACTCGACCAAGGCGACCTCCTGCTTCGCGCCCTACGACCTGGTCAAGACCATGCGCGCGTCGATCCTGGTGCTCGGCCCGCTGGTCGCGCGCTTCGGCCACGCCGAGGTCTCGCTGCCCGGCGGTTGCGCCATCGGCACGCGCCCGGTCGATTTGCACATCAAGGGCCTCGAAGCGCTGGGTGCCGAGATCACGGTCGAGGCCGGTTACATCAAGGCGCGCGCCAAGCGTTTGCGCGGCGCGCGGATCGTGCTTGATCTGGTCACCGTCACCGGTACCGAGAACATCATGATGGCGGCGGCGCTGGCGTCGGGAACCACCATCATCGAGAACGCGGCGCAGGAACCCGAAGTGGTCGATCTGGCCAACTTCCTGATCGAGATGGGCGCGCAGATCGAGGGCGCCGGCAGCAACACGATCACCGTGCATGGCGTCGAGCGCCTGCTCGGCTGTCCCTACGACGTGCTGCCGGACCGCATCGAGACCGGCACCTTCCTGGTCGCAGGCGCGATCAGCGGCGGCCGCGTGCTGCTCAAACGCACCCGCCCGAAGACCCTCGACGCGGTGCTGCAGAAGCTCGAAGACACCGGCGCACACCTGAACGTCAATGAGGATTCGATCGAGCTCGACATGCGCGGCAACCGTCCGAAAGCGGTATCGGTGACCACCGCACCCTATCCGGCATTCCCGACCGACATGCAGGCCCAGTTCACCGCGCTGAACAGTGTCGCCGAGGGTGTCGGCATGGTCACCGAAACGGTGTTCGAGAATCGTTTCATGCACGTCCAGGAGCTGCGTCGACTTGGCGCCGACATCCGTCTGCACGGCAACACGGCGGTGGTCACCGGCGTCAAGCAGATGACCGGCGCACCGCTGATGGCCACGGATCTGCGCGCCTCGGCCAGTCTGGTGCTGGCCGGACTCGCTGCCGACGGCGAGACGACGATCGACCGCGTCTACCACATCGACCGCGGCTACGAGTGCATCGAAGAAAAGCTCAGCGCGCTCGGGGCGCGGATCCGGCGGCTGCCGAACTGACGCCGGACGGGTCCTTCGCCGGAGGCGAAGAACCTGCCGCCGAATCGCCTTAATCGGCTATCGCGGCCAGGGGTTGCGGCGGAATCCCGGCCGCTGGCCGGGGTTCCGCCCTCGAACTGCCGAAATTACCGTATCGCTGTGGGTCCAGACTTGTCTGGACGCTCTTCGCGCAGACACCGAGAAGCCGAGAAGCCGAGAAGCCGAGAAGCGTCCAGACAAGTCTCGACCCACAAAGGCGATAACTGCCTGACGCCGGATCCCGCCACGAGGGATCCGTCCTGCTACTCTTTGAACGACTGCAGCACACTCATGAGCCGCTCGCCGTCGGGCTCGATCTGTTCGACCTTGATCGGCAGGAAGCTGAAGTCGGCGGCATGCCAGCTGACGGTCTTGCGATCGGAGGTTTCGCGCACGCGCTCGACGCGGACTGCGGTCATTCGACCATTGCCGGTTTCCACTTCCTCGCTGCCCACTACCAGGAAGCGCCAGTTTTCCGCAGTGCCTTTGGCGGCGACCGGCAAATCGAACACCGAGCCATTGGCAATGCCGCCTGCCAGCCTCACGGCGATGCCGAGCACCACGCTGTGGCGATCGAGCACGACGCCCTCGGCGCGATACTGCCAGGTCTTGCCATTGTCGTTCTCGCTGATCGAGCCATCGTCGGCGACGTCGAGTCCGCGCTTGCGCGAGCGTCCGACCATGTCCTGCTGGTAGCGATATCGACGCGTCGAAATCCCGTCATCGTCGATGCGCAACTGCGAGCGCTCGTCGATGGTGACGCCGAGAAAGCCGGCGAGTCCGCCCTTGCCTTCGGTGTGGCTGACGAACAGTGCTTCGCCGGATGCCGTGTGCGAGAGCTGCATCTTCATCGTACCGAGCTGTTTGCCGTTGCGACTGACCGCGAAGCTGGCCTGGAACGGATCGACACTCATTGCATTCGCCCAGGGCGCGATCAACAGCGCAACGCATACACACCAACTTGTCACCTTCATCGACGGCTTCAGCTCGCTTGCGGATGTGCGCATTCGAGCCCCTGACGCATGAATGGGCGCTTATCGGGGGTCCGCGCCAACGCGCACACCCTGGTGAAGCCATGCCGTCGCATGAAAAGCGCACCCCGCTCGGGATTCCCGTGCCCTTGTAGAGCGGAGCTTGCTCCGCTCGGGATTGCCGCGCCCTTGTAGAGCGGAGCTTGCTCCGCTCGGGATTGCCGCGCCTTTGTAGAGCGGAGCTTGCTCCGCTCGGGATTGCCACAAAAGGCAGCGGAGCAAGCTCCGCTCTACAAGGGCAACGGCAACCACAAAAGCCAGCGGAGCAAGCTCCGCTCTACAAGGGCAACGGCAACCGCAGAAGGCAGCGGAGCAAGCTCCGCTCTACAAGGGCAACGGCAACCACAGAAGCCAGCGGAGCAAGCTCCGCTCTACGAAAGGCGGATCGGTTCGGCAAGTGCGACGCCATCGACGCGGATGCTGTCGCCATCCAGGCGCACGCGCTGATCGGCAAACATGCGCACGGCAGCGGCCAGCAGTCGATGTTCCTGTGGCAACAATCGTGCCGCCAGTGTCTCTGGCGTGTCATCGACAAGAATCGGCAGTCGCACCTGCATCAGGACCGGGCCGCCATCGAGCACCGGAGTGACGAAATGCACGCTGGCGCCGTGTTCGGCATCGCCGGCTTCGATGGCGCGCTGATGCGTGTGCAGGCCCTGGTATTTCGGCAGCAGCGATGGGTGAATGTTGATCAGGCGGCCGCGCCACTGCTCGACGGTCGCCGCGGTCAATACGCGCATGAACCCGGCCAGCACCACCAGCTCGGCGCCGCTGGCGGTCACCGCGGCGAACAGCGCCGCTTCGAAACTCGCCCGGTCGGCGTAATCGCGCGATTCGAAAACCTGCGTCGGGATGCTCGCAGCGGCTGCCAGCGCCAGACCTGGCGCATCGGCCTTGTTGCTGAAGGCGCCCACCAGTCGAATCGGCAGCCCCTCGGCGACGGCCTTGATCAGTGCACCCAGATTGCTGCCGCGTCCCGACAGCAGCACGGCAACACGCAGGCGATCAGGCGATGACGACACGTTCACCCTCGCCAGCGTGCTCGACCACCGTACCGATGTCCCATGCCGGCAATCCCTGCGCCGCCAGACGGGCGAGCGTGCCGCCAACGTCCTGTGCCGGCAAGATCAGCACGAAGCCGATGCCACAGTTGAAGGTGCGCAACATCTCGCTGCGGGCGACGTCGCCCGCCTGCTGCAGCCACTGGAACACCGGCGGTTGTGGCCAGGCGCTGCCGTCGATGGCGAGGCCGAAGCCTTCGGGCACCACGCGGATGATGTTCTCGGTGATGCCGCCGCCGGTAATGTGCGCCATCGCCGCGATCGGCGTGTCGGCCAGCAGGCCGAGCACCGGTTTGACGTACAGCCGCGTCGGCGCCATCAGCGCGTCGCCCAGCGTCTGGCCACCGAGATCGCTGCGAAGATCGGCCTGGGCGCGATCGAGGATGCGTCGGATCAGCGAATAACCGTTGGAATGCGGGCCGGAGCTGGCGATACCGACCAGTCTATGGCCGGCCCGCACCAGGCTGCCATCGAGCATCTTCGAGCGCTCGACCAGACCCACGCAAAAACCGGCCAGATCGTACTCGCCGGGCGGATACATGTCCGGCATTTCGGCCGTTTCGCCGCCGACCAGCGCGCATCCCGATTCCTCGCAGCCGCGCGCGATGCCGGCGACCACCGCGGCTGCCGTATCGACATCGAGCTTGCCGGTGGCGAAATAATCGAGGAAGAAGATCGGCTCGGCGCCCTGCACCAGTACGTCGTTGACGCACATGCCGACGAGATCGATGCCGATGGTGTCGTGACGGCCCAGTTGCTGCGCCAGCTTGAGCTTGGTGCCGACGCCATCGGTGCCGGAGACCATCACGGGTTCCTTGTAACGCTCCAGCGGCACCCGCACCGAGGCGCCGAATCCGCCAACACCGGCGAGCACTTCCGGACGCAGGGTGCGCCGCACCGCCGGCTTGATGCGCTCGACCAGGCTGGCGCCAGCGTCGATGTCGACCCCCGCATCGCGGTAGGTCATCGGGGTCTTCTGGCTCATCGACTCAAGTCCCGCAAGAACGTTGGCGCGGAGCATAGGGTAGGAGCGAGGTGTCCGTCGCGACCGCCAGCCCTTGCAGTAGCGACGTGTGCGTCGCAACCGGCGAGACAGAGCGTTCTTGGTCGCGACGTACACGTCGCTCCTACATTACAGCGCGCCTTCGCGCAAACCGGACCCGGCTGCCATACTTCGCGCATCGTGAATTGCCCGGTTGTCCGCATGCGCTGGTTCTGCCTGTTGTTGCTCGCCCTTTCGCTGTCGTCGCCGCTGGCCGCCTCCGATCTGTATACCGGCGAAGTGCTGGTGCCGAGCCAGGACGAGGCCGCCCGCAAGGAGGCGATGATCGAGGCCCTGAAGCAGGTACTGGTCAAGGTATCGGGAGACCCCGGAGCGGCTGATCGTGCAGCGGTGAAGTCTGCGCTGGCCGACCCGGCGCCGTTGATCCAGGCCTTCTATTACCGGCAGGATGTCGATCGCAGCGGGCCAACCCCGGTCTTGCGGCTGTACTACGCCGCCAACTTCGAGCCGCGTGCGATCACCCGACTGCTGTCCGCCAGCGGCCTGGCGCAATGGGCCCGCGAACGGCCGACGCTGATGGTCTGGGTGGTGACCGATTCCGCTGGCGAAACGCGTTATCTGCAGGCTGGACAACTGGCGCCCCTGCTCCGCCGCGGCAGCGAACGCGGCATCGAACTGAAGGCAGCGACGTTCGGCGACGACGCTGGCCTGGCGCAGATCGGCGACGTGGAGCGCGGCGATGTCTCCCGGCTGCGCCCGGTGGCCAGTCGTTATGGTGCGCCAGGCGTACTCGCTGGACGCCTCTACAACACCGCCGATGGCGTGCTCGGCCGCTTCGCCTATGGCGACGGCGAACGCGAGGAGAGCTTCGAGGTACGGGGCATCGACCCGGCGGCGACGTTGCGCGCCGCGGCCGACGAAACGGCCAACCGCCTGGCCACGCGGTATGCCTTCGCCGCAGCCGACAGTGCGCCAGCCGATGTCAGCGCGGTGATCCGCAACATCCGCTCGGCCGCCGATTTCGCCCGCGTGCATGCCTACCTCGCATCGCTGTCGGTGGTACGCGAGATCCGTCTCACCAGCGCCGCGGCCGATTCGATGAACCTCGACCTGAGCGTCTCCGGGGGCGCCGAGCGACTGCGCCAGATGGTGGTTCTGAACCCGATGCTGGTGGTGGCCGGCGACTCCAGCGATGGGGCCGTCGTGCTGGACCTGCAGTGAAACCCGGTCGCCGATGAGTGAGCCTGGACGATCGCGCTGGCGCCATCTGCCGAACGCGCTGACTATTCTCCGGCTGCTGATGGCCGCGCCGATTGCGTTGCTGGTGGTCGCCGACGAGAGCCGCTGGGCATTGGCCCTGTTCATCGCAGCCGGCGCCACCGATGGCCTCGACGGCTGGCTGGCCAAACGCTTCCACTGGCAATCTCAGCTCGGCGGCTGGCTCGATCCACTGGCCGACAAGGCGCTGGTGCTGGCCGCCTGCATCGCGCTGGCGCTGCACGGCGACCTGCCCTATTGGCTGCTTGCACTGATCATCGTGCGCGACGCGCTGATCGTCGGCGGCGCCGTGGCCTTCCATTTCAACTTCGCACCGCTGCACGCGGCACCCACGTTGATCGGCAAGCTCACCACGGCGACGTTGCTGTTGCTGGTGGTGACCTTGCTGTGGCGCAATGTCGCGGCTGGCGTGCCCGCCGGTCTGGTGCATGGACTGGTGTACCTGAGCACGGCGATGCTGATCGCCAGCGGCGCCGACTACGTCCGTCGCTGGAGCGACAAGGCGCGTCGACTCTACCAACAGAAGTCATCCCATCCGGAGAAGCGCCCATGACCGCGACCCACCGCTGGCAATTGCTGGCCATCGTCGTCTGCATCGGCATCCTGCTGTACCTGCTCGGCCCGGTGCTGACGCCGTTCGCCGCAGCCGCGCTGCTCGCCTACCTCGGCGACCCGCTGGTCGACCGCCTGCAGACTCGCGGGCTGAGCCGCAGCGCCGCAGTATCGATCGTGTTTACAGCGATGACGCTGATGCTGATGTTGCTGCCGCTGATCCTGATTCCGCTGCTGAACACGCAGATCACGACACTGGTCGAAAAGTTGCCGCAGTACATCGACTGGATTCGCGAACGCCTGATGCCGTTGCTCGTGGATCGCATGGGCGTCGACCCCGAATTGCTCGGCACCGACCAACTCGTCGAGATGCTCAAATCGCACTGGCAGCAGGCCGGCGGCATCGCCGCCACGGTGATCAAGTCGGTGTCGCAGTCGGGACTGGCGATTCTCGGCGGCATCATGAGTCTGTTGCTGATCCCGGTGGTCACCTTCTACTTCCTGCGCGACTGGGACCAGATGATCCAGCGCGTGCGCGAGTTGCTGCCGCGCAAGCTCGAACCCCAGGTGGTCGACATCGCGCGACAATCCGACGAGGTGCTGGGTGCCTTCCTGCGCGGGCAACTTGCAGTGATGCTGGCGCTCGGCCTGATCTACTCGATCGGCTTGTGGATGGCCGGAATCAAACTCGCATTCCTGATCGGCATGGGTGCCGGCCTGCTCAGCTTCGTGCCCTATCTCGGCGGCATTCTCGGCGTCGGCGGCGCGGTGATCGCCGCACTGGTCGAACATCGCGACATCGCCCACGTGGTCTATGTGCTGATCGTTTTCGGTGTCGGCCAGACGCTGGAGGGTTTCGTGCTGACGCCCTGGCTGGTCGGCGACCGCATCGGCATGCATCCCGTAGCCGTCATTTTTGCGATTCTCGCCGGTGGCCAACTGTTCGGTTTCATCGGCGTGCTGCTGGCGCTACCAGTGGCTGCCGTGCTGATGGTGATCCTGCGCCATGTGCACGAAGGCTATGTGCAGAGCGGCTTGTATCGGGAGGGCGAAGCTGCGGGACTCGAGGCTCGGGAATCGGGACTCGCGGCAGACCAGCGCGCGGCGACCGTCGCGGCGCCATCGGCAGCGAACGCCGGACCTGCGGCAGGCAACAGCCTCGCGACATCGCCGAGTCCCGAGTCGGGCGGCCCGAGTCCCGGCTCTTGAGCCAGCTCCCACTCGCCCTGGGCGGCCTCGACGCACCGGACTTCGAGAACTGGTGGCCGGGCGCGGATGCGTTGGTGCCGGCACGACTGCGCGCGCTGGCGTCGGAGCCGGGCGCGGCGCAGGTACTGCTCTGTGGCGCCGCGGCGGGCGGCAAGACGCACCTGCTGCTGGCAACCTGCGAGGCCGCACGCCAGGCCGGATACAGCGTCGCCTATTTGCCGCTGGCGCGACTGGAAGCAGGCGCGCTGACCGAGCCCGTGAATGCCGACCTGGTCGCGGTGGACGATGTCGACCGCGCGCTGGCGGAACGTACTCTGGCCGAATGGTTGTTCGCCCAGATCAATCGCCAGCATGATCGTGGAGGCGCGCTGTTGCTGGCCGCGCGTTCGCCGCCCGCGACGACTGATGCGCTGTTGCCGGACCTGGTTTCGCGACTGGCGCGCAGTGAGACTCTGACGCTTGCAGCGCACGACGACAACATGCGCAAGGCGATCCTCCTGCATCGCGCCGCGCGCGCGGGCATGCCGCTGGAAATCGCCGCTGCCGAGCACCTGCTGCGACACCACAGCCGCGACCTGCGCGCGCTGTTGACGCGCCTGTCCGAACTCGATCGCGAGGCCCTCGCACGCGGCCGACGCATCACCGTGCCACTGCTGCGCGAAGTGCAGTAGCTGCATTCGGGTGGAGCCTGCGGCGTGGATCCCGCGGCGACCTTGCCCCTGCCCTGCTGCGGCTTCTCCGACCGTCGCCATCGATCCACACGACGAAGCCGAACCCGCGAATATCGCCGACCGTCGCAGACAGCGACCACCGGTTCAGGCACAATTCGGCGCCAGACCGCAGCGCAGAGGGCGCCGGCGGTGGCCACTGGTCGGAGGGTCAAGGCATGAGCATCGACTTCAATTCTTTCTTGAAGCTGATGGTGCACAAGAAGGCGTCGGACCTGTTCATCACGGCCGGTGTGCCGCCTTCGATCAAGGTGCACGGTCGCATCGCTCCGATCACGCAGGCAGCGCTGACGCCGCAACAGAGCCGCGATCTGGTGCTCTCGGTGATGACGCCCTCGCAACGCGAGGAATTCGAAAAAACCCACGAGTGTCAGTTCGCGATCAGCCTGCAGGGGGTCGGTCGATTTCGTGTCAGTTGCTTCTACCAGCGCAATCAGGTTGGCATGGTATTGCGCCGCATCGAAACCAAGATCCCGACCATCGACGAACTCAGCCTGCCGGCGATCCTGAAGACGCTGGCGATGACCAAGCGCGGCCTGATCATCTTCGTCGGCGCCACCGGCACCGGCAAATCGACCTCGCTGGCGGCGATGGTGGGATACCGCAACCAGAATTCGACCGGCCACATCATCACCATCGAGGATCCGATCGAATTCGTGCACAAACACGAAGGTTGCATCGTCACTCAGCGCGAGGTCGGTATCGACACCGACACCTTCGAACTGGCGTTGAAGAACACCCTGCGTCAGGCTCCCGACGTGATCCTGATCGGCGAGGTGCGCGCGCGCGAGACCATGGAACACGCGATCACCTTCGCCGAAACCGGCCACCTGTGCCTGTGCACGCTGCACGCCAACAACGCCAACCAGGCGATCGATCGCATCCTGCACTTCTTCCCAGAGGACCGCCGCTCGCAATTGCTGATGGACCTGTCGCTGAACCTGAAAGGCATCGTGGCCCAGCAGTTGATTCCAACGCCCGACGGCAAGAGCCGGCGCGTGGCGATGGAGGTGCTGCTCGGCACGCCGCTGGTGCAGGACTACATTCGTCAGGGCGAGGTGCACAAGCTCAAGGAAGTCATGAAGGAATCGACCAACCTGGGCATGCGCACTTTCGACCAGAGCCTGTTCGAGCTGTATCAGTCTGGCGAAATCAGCTACGAGGACGCGTTGCGTCACGCCGATTCGTCCAACGAGGTGCGGCTGCGCATCAAGCTGGCCCAGGGTGGCGACGCGCATACGCTGTCGGCCGGCATGGAAGGCGTGGAGCTGATCGAAAGGTAGGTTGGATCCTTCGCCGAATGCGAAGCGGTAGGGCGGATCCTTCGCCGCAGGCGAAGAATCCGCCAATGGGCCGTCGCGAGTTCGCGGCGGAATCCGCTGTGCGGGTTCCGCCCTACCGATCCCAGGCCGGTATGAAATCGTCCGGGGGTAACGCCGGCAAGCCCTGCGCCGCAACCATTGCGCGCGCCACGGAAAGTTCGGTGGCGCCCGGTTTCATCCAGGCCGTGCGCCAGGTGGAGAACGCCACCGGCTGTCCCGGACCGACCCGCTGCATGCCGTTTTCAACGATCCACGCCAGCTCACGGCGCTGTTCCGCGGCCCGCGCAGCCTCCGCGCTGTCTGAGCCATGCAGTTTTCCAACCAAAGCCAATGCCATCGAATGCGGCACGATCGCATCGCTCTTTTCGGCCATGGTTCGTACCAGCTTGCGGCAGTCCGGCAACCACGGATGCTCCGCGCTGTTGCCATCGCACCACCATTGCAGGCCGACGAGGTACGGCATGGTCATCGCGCTGGACAGCCCTACCGCCATGATCACCTGAACGTCGGCGGCCGTGACCTTGTTCCAGCCTTCCAGTTCGCGCGTTTCGGGCCAGCCGCGTGGCAACGGAACGCGCGCGAAGGCGCTCAGCAAGGCGCGCATCGATGCCGCGAAGTGGGTATCGAAGTGTTTGGCCGCGGCAGCCTGTGCCAGCATCTCCATGGCTATAGGAATGGTGCCCGCCACATCGCGTGCCGGCAGCTTGGCAAGCCAGACCACGGCGTTGTCGGGTTCCAGCTTCTGCAATCGCGCGATCGTCCGAAGGCGCGCCTGTGCCCAGGCCTCGTTGTCCTGCTGGCCCTGCAGTGGTGGATCGAACATCACCCAGAACAGCAGCGTGGGATCCTTCTCGGCGTCTGCGCGCGCGCTGTCGAACAGTTTTTGCGCGCGTGCGTTGAGTGCAGCCGCGGCATCGTTCGTGCCGCCCAGGCGCTGGGCCTTGTCGACCAGCAAAAGCCCGGCGATCCAGCGCTCGCGCGCCGATCCACTTTCAGCAAAAGTTTCGATGGCGGTGTCGGCATAAGCCCGCATCGCCTGCTCGACCTGCTGCTCCATCGGCAATTCGACGCTGTTGCCAGGCGCCGACGCCGGCACCGGCGCAACCTGCTCGGCAGCACCGACGAAGGCCGGCAGCCATGCGATTGCCAGCACCGCGATTAGCGCCCGCCAGGCGAACACGGCCGGAGCGATCATCCTTCGAACAGGCGCTTGTCCTTGGCGTAGGACATTGCCTGCTGGCGCGTGACCAGGCCGCGCTTGACCAGATCCTGCAGGCACTGGTCGAGGGTCTGCATGCCGTAGTTGGCGCCGGTCTGGATCGACGAATACATCTGCGCCACCTTGTCCTCGCGGATCAGGTTGCGGATCGCCGGGATGCCGACCATGATCTCGTGCGCCGCGATGCGGCCGCCGCCGACCTTCTTCAGCAGCGATTGCGCGATGACCGCGCGCAGCGATTCCGACAACATCGAGCGCACCATCGGCTTCTCGCCGGCCGGGAACACGTCGATGATGCGGTCGATGGTTTTCGCCGCCGAACTGGTGTGCAAGGTGCCGAACACGAGATGTCCGGTTTCCGCGGCGGTCAGCGCCAGTCGGATGGTCTCCAGGTCGCGCAACTCGCCGACCAGGATGTAGTCGGGGTCCTCGCGCAGCGCCGAACGCAGCGCCTCGTTGAAGCCGTGCGTGTCGCGGTGCACTTCGCGCTGGTTGATCAGGCACTTGTTCGAGGTATGCACGAATTCGATCGGATCTTCGACCGACAGGATGTGCGCATATTCGTTCTTGTTGACGTGATCGAGCATCGCCGCCAGCGTGGTCGACTTGCCGGAGCCGGTCGGCCCGGTGACCAGGATCAAGCCCTGCGGATGGTCGATCAGTTCCCTGAATACCTTCGGACAGGCCAGATCCTCGAGGCTCAGGATCTCCGACGGAATCGTGCGGAAAACCGCTGCGGCGCCGCGATTCTGATTGAACGCGTTGACGCGGAAGCGCGCGAGACCGGGGATCTCGAAGGAAAAGTCGACCTCGAGGTATTCCTCGTAGTCCCGGCGCTGCTTGTCCGACATGATGTCGTACACCAGGCCGTGAACCGATTTGTGGTCCAGTGCCGGGATGTTGATGCGACGGACATCGCCGTCGACGCGGATCATGGGCGGCAGGCCTGCCGACAGATGCAGGTCGGAGGCCTTATTCTTGACGCTGAAAGCCAACAGCTCGGCGATATCCATGAGTGACCCCTGCGGCGCACATTTCGCCCCGAGTATAGCCACGTCGACAGCAGGATCCGCGCACCATGGAAGGCAGTCTGGCATCGAAATTTTCGGCAATCCAATCGCGCATCGGCGCCGCGGCGGGCCAGGCACCCACCGCGCTGATCGCAGTGAGCAAGCTGCAGCCGGCGTCGGCGATGCGTGAGTTGCATGCGCTCGGCCAGGTCGCTTTCGGCGAAAACTACGTGCAGGAGGCTCTGGCCAAGATGGCTGAACTGACCGACTGCGCGATCGAATGGCATCTGATCGGACCGCTGCAGTCGAACAAATGCCGTGAGGTCGCCGAGCACTTCGATTGGCTGCAGACGCTCGATCGGGCCAAACTGATCCCGCTGCTGGGGCGCCACCGACCGACCGCACGGGCGCCGCTGAATGTGCTGATCCAGGTCAAAATCGACGACGAGGAAAGCAAGTCCGGCGTGGCGCCCGATCAACTCGCCGCGTTGGCAACGGCGGTGTCGGCCGAACCCGCCCTGCGCCTGCGCGGTCTCATGTCGATTCCCACGCCGTGGCCGACGCCGGATCAGCGTCGCGCCAGCTTCCGCCGCCTGCGCGGACTGTTCGAGCAACTGCGAGTCGTCCACCCGCAGATCGATACGCTGTCGATGGGCATGAGCGAGGACTTCGAACTGGCCCTGCAGGAGGGCGCCACGATGGTGCGCGTGGGCTCGGCGTTGTTCGGGGCGCGGCCAGCATGACTCAACCCCTGCCTGTGTACTTTTCCGACGCCGGCGAATTCCGCGACTGGTTGGCGCAACATCATGCCAGCGCCAGCGAACTGATCGTCGGCTTCCACAAGCGCGACAGCGGGTTGCCCAGCATGACCTGGCCCGAATCGGTCGACGAAGCGCTGTGTTTTGGCTGGATCGATGGCGTGCGCAAGCGCATCGACGCCGTGCGCTACCAGATCCGGTTTACGCCACGCAAAGCGGGCAGCAACTGGAGCGCAATCAATATCGCCAAGGTGGCTGAGCTGATCGCCGCCGGACGAATGCAGCCGCCCGGCCTGGCGGCGTTCGCCTTGCGCAGCGAGGAGAAGTCGCGCATCTACGCCTACGAGAACAGCCCCGCCGAACTGACCGAGCCACAGGCCAGCGAGTTCCGCGCGCACCCCGAAGCCTGGGCCTTTTTTCAGGCTCAGTCAGCGTCGTATCGGCGCACGCTCACGTGGTGGGTGATCAGCGCAAAACAGCAGAGCACTCGGCAAAAGCGGCTGCGCCAGTTGATTGATGCCTCCGCCACCGGTCGACGGGTTGAGTGACAGGGCGGCGGAAACCCGTTCCGCCCGGCGCGCACCGCGTACTACTCAGCCTTGATCTCCCGCACCGGCAGCGGCACGCTGCACACATCGATATGCCCGGCCGGCTGCTTGTACCAACTGTCGCGGCGGTTGCGGCGCGATTCGACCAGTGCGCTGAAGGTTGCCGTGTCGGTACGCAGCGCCTCGATCGCGGTGCGTTCTGATTCCGCAACATCCGCCGCCACGCGCACGCGCTGGATCGGCACGCGCTCACTGGCCTTCTCGTAGAAGCCCAGCGCGCCGGTGCCACGCGGCAGGCTGGACAACAACTCCATGCCCTTCAGCACACGCCCGGCGACGGTGATGTTGCGATCGAGCTGGCGCGGCGCATGGCCGATGACCACGTACAGCTCGGCGCCACCGCCGGAGTTGGCATCGTCGTCGCGACCGACACCCAGCGTGCCGTAACAATGGGTCATCCAGGCGCGGCCCGAGGCCGGGTCGCGTGCCGCCGGGAAGCCGTCGCTGAACCCGGTTTGTGGCGCAAAGCCGTCGCCATCGGGCAACTCGATGAACTGAAGGTCTGCGCTGGCCGGCCGCGTGAACTCAGCCGCCAGCGTGCGCTCGCCGGCGGCCAGCGGCTTGCGCTTGATCTCGTCGCCGGCGTCGGGATCGCCCCACTGCGCCACGAAATTGTCCTGCACGCGCAGGATCGCCAGTCCGTCGTAATAGCCCGAACGCGCCAGCGCGATGATGTTGGCGACATGCCTGGGCGCAAAGGTCGGCGCCAGTTCGATGATCACGCGACCGCTGGCGAGCTCCAGGTAAAGGGTCCGCGCCGGATCGGGCTGGCGCCAGTCGCTGGCGGCAGACGATTCCAGCACTTCAGCCATGGTTTTCCCCGCAGTAACCGCGGCCGGCGCGGCGCCAAGTTCGCAGCGGCCCGGCCGGAAGTCGAAGCGCTGCGGCGCCTCGCCGGGCGTCGGCGGTCCTGACACCAGCGCGTGCAGGCCGCTGGCATCGCGGAAGTATTCGATGCGTTGCGGGAAATCATGCTCGGGATTGGTGAATACCACGCGCTCGGCCGATTGCTCGGTCAACTGGAACGCGGTCGGCGGGCGACCGCCGGGTTGCGCGACGAAGGCCAGACCGGCCTCCTGCGGCTCGATGCGCAGGAACTCGAAGCCGGTCAGTCGCTGGCCCTTGAAACTGCGCGCCAGCGCATACATGCGCCCGCCCTCGGCGCCGGTCCAGCGCTCTTCGAAGCGACGCTCGCCGCTGACGGCGCACCAGTCGCCGACCATGAACATCGGCAACTCTTCGGATACCTCGGCCGCCATGCCTGAGCCGAGCAGCAGCGCGCTCGCGAGGATCACCATCTTCATCGTCGTCTCCCGGTCACGCAGGCAGCATACAATCGCGGCGAGCCGATCGAGGAGTCGCCATGAACCGGATCGAAATGGCCGACTGGGGCGCGCGCGAGCACGCACTCTGGCAACGGCTGCGCGCCCATTCCTTCGAACAGCGGGAACAGGAACTCGACTTCACCCGTAGACTGGCGCGCGAGCAGGGCTGGACTCTTGCCGAAGCTCGCTCTGCGATCGACGAGTACCGGCGTTTCTGCTTCCTCGCGTGCACAGGCGAGCAACAGGCGACGCCCAGCGCAGAAGTCGACGAGGTCTGGCACCTGCACTTGATCCACACCCGCGACTACTGGTCGAAGTTTTGTCCCGAGGTGCTGCAGACGACTCTGCACCACGGTCCGACCCGCGGCGGCAATCACGAGCGAGAGCGCTACCGCCAGCAGTATGCGGACACGCTGGCGCGCTACGAGCAGTGGTTCGAGCCACCACCCGAGCGCTGGTGGCCGGGTACGCGCGAGCGTTTCATGGAGCGCACGCCGGTGGTCCGCGTCGATGCGCGCACACATTGGATCATCGCCAAACCGGCGTTCGCGACGAGCATCGCGGGCGGCGTGCTGCTGGCCGGCCTGCTGGTGGTGCGCGACGCCGCAGCGCTGCCGGCGAATCCGCTCGACTGGACCGCCGGTCCGTTCCTGCAACTGTACCTGGGCTTGATGCTGGCCGGCCTGGTGGTCGCCATCGGGCTGCGACGGATGGCGCGCGACATCGGCTCCGCCCGTGGCGAGCGCCCTGGACCCTACGATCTGGCCTATCTCGCCGGAGGCGCCCCGCGCTGCGTCGATGCCGCAGTCGCGCAGATGCTCGGCGATGAGTCGCTGCGCTGGGACGAGACCAGCAAGACGCTGAAGCTCGAAGTGCCAGCCGCCAGTCTGGCGCCGCCGCTCGACGCGGTCGCGCGCTGCGTCGCGGCTGACGGCAAGCCGGATCAGGTCGTGCGCCGTGCCGGCGTGGCGCTCGCGCCGGTGCAGAAGACGTTGCAGGCGCGCGCCTTGTGGCTGGACGATGCCGCTGCCTGGCGGGCGCGCCTGCACAGCGCGGCGCCGCTGCTGCTGGTCGCCGCGCTCGGCGGCGCCAAGATCGTGGTCGGCGCCAGCCGCGGCAAGCCGATCGGCTTCCTCGTCGTGCTGACCATCATTGTTGCGCTGATTGCGCTCGGCTTCCTGCTGGTCCGCCCGACACGTACGCGCGCCGGCGACCTGGCGATCGCCGACGCCAAGCAGAGAAACGCCCGCGCATTGCGCGCGCCGCGCAACGGCGAACTCGGACTCGCGGTCGCCCTGCTCGGCACCGCGGCGCTGAGTGGTACCGCCTGGGCCGGTTACCACCAGGTGCGTGCACCGCCATCGAGCTCGTCCGACAGCGGCAGCAGCGACAGCAGCAGCGACGGCGGTGGCGGAGGCGGAGGAGGCTGTGGCGGCTGCGGCGGCGGCGACTAGCGGTACGCCCGCGATTGCATCAGGAATGGCAATGAAACGGTGGTTGCTGCGGCACCGGCTCTGGCGGGTTCGGACTTGTCCGAATGCTTTCGCGGTTGCCGTCGTTCGCCAGCTTTCCCAGCAACAATCACAGCAGAAGCGTTCGGACAAATCCGAACCCACGTCCGTGCCACGTTTGTCCTGACGCACAAGGGCTCCCGACCAAACAAGTCAGATCGACTCGTTTCGCGCGCCGCGCACGCGCAGCCACAAGCCGACGAAGTAAACCGCGGCCAGCGCAATCTCGCCGAGCGCCCAAACGCGCTCGGCAGGCGTCGCGACCGCCTCCATCACCCCATGCGCCAGGTACACCCAGGCGGCGATGCCGCCGTAGACCCACAACCCACGCAGCTTGAACGCCCACGCGGCGACGAAAGGCAGCAGGGGCGCCAGCAACGCGGCAGCGCCGACGGCAAAACCACTCGCCGATGCGTGGACCAGCGCATGCCAGAGCATCCTCAGTGCGAGCAGCCCGAACAGCGACACTGCGCACAATCGCGTCCCGAGATCGACGCGACTCACGGACGTTCCAGCCTTCGCGCGACGTCCGCGACGCGCCGTCCGAGCGCACGCGCCAGCGCGGTTTCGCTGTCGCTGAGCCGGACCTCATGCTGCGAACGCGCCAGGTGCCCGGCACCGTACGGCGATCCGCCGCCGTCGGTGCGCGTCAGTGCCGGTTCGGCGTACGGCAATCCGACGATCAGCATGCCGTGGTGCAACAACGGCAGCATCATGCTCAGCAGCGTGCTCTCCTGGCCACCATGCGGGGAACTGGTCGAGGTGAACACCGCAGCCGGCTTGCCCGCCAGCGTGCCGCTCAACCATTGCGCCGCGGTGCTGTCGAGAAAGTGCTTCAGCGGCGCCGCCATGTTGCCGAAGCGCGTCGGACTGCCGAGGATCAAGCCGCTGCACTCGGACAGGTCAGCGGCAACCGCATACGGCGGGCCGTCGCCGGGAATCTCCGGTGCCGACAGCGCACCGGCGGCAGCGACCACCTCTGGCACGGTGCGCAGGCGCGCCTGCATGCCGTGAATTTCCTCGACGCCGGAAGCGATGCGCCGCGCCAGTTGCGCCGTGCTGCCGTGGCGGCTGTAGTAAAGGACCAGAATCGTCGACATGAACCACCGCAGGGGTGCAGAGCGCCGGATGCTAGTGTAGTGCGGCGAAAGTAAGTGCAAGTAATTTCTGATGCATTTTGGCCCGAGGCTAGGCGAGAGGAGGGTGAAAGCCGGCCGCATGCGCGGCATGCCGCGCGCCGGCTTGAACGCACGCAACTTGTTGCGGGCGGGGACCGAAGGTCATAGCAGGGCTATGGCGAAAGTGAGACCGATCAAGCTTGCGCGGCATGCCGCGCGATCGGTCGAACGCCCGGCGGCTATGCCGACGGGCTCAAGACAACGACGCATTCGGGTCAAAAGGCGCGGAAATAATTGCAGTTACTTTTGCCGAACTACACTAGCCGGCATTTGCCGCAACGGCGCGTCAACGCGCCCGAAAGCTGCGGCCAGGGCGGCGCGCGCCCGCTGCCGCGACGACGGCGAATGTCCGACGCCACGCCAGGCGCCCTGCCCAACACGTAGACTGACGACTCCAATCTACAGCGTTGACGTCCGACCGCATGCGCCGCCCCGCCCTACCCGCTGGCGTCCGACAGCCGCTTCAGGAACTGCTGGCGTTTTCGCGCTTCCTCGCCCGGCGCTTCAACGACGACCAGTGTTTCGAGGCAGCCGGCGCGCTGTCGTTCACCACCGTGTTTGCGATGGTGCCACTGCTGACAGTGGCGCTCAGCATGTTCGCGAGCTTCCAGGAATTCAGCCGCTTCAGCGAATCGATCACCAGCTTCGTCTTCCGCCATTTCGTGCCGACGTCGGGCGAAGAGATCGAAGCCTACATCCGCGAGTTCGTCGACAAGGCCTCGCACCTGACCGCAGTCGGCACCATTGCGCTGATCATCAGCGGCCTGTTGCTGATGACCTCGATCGAGCACTCCTTCAACCGCATCTGGCGACTGGTCTCGCCGCGTAGGGCGCTGCCGCAGTTCATCGTGTTCTGGACTGCGATGACGCTGGGGCCGTTGCTGGTCGGCGCCGGACTGGCGATCAGTTCGGCCGTGTTGACCAGTCCATATCTGGCCCGCGTTTCCGAACAACTCGGGCTGGAGGCGATGGTGTTGGCGGCGATGCCATTCCTGGTGACCCTGGCCGCCGCGACGCTGGCTTACCTGATCGTGCCGAACTGCCCGGTGCGGTTGCGTCATGCCTTGATCGGAGGCTTGTTCACCGCGACCGCGTTCACCCTGGCGAAATTCGCGTTCGCGCTGTTCGTCGGTCAGTTCGCCAATTACCAGCAGATCTACGGCGCCGTCGCCTTCATCCCGTTGTTCCTGCTGTGGATCTACATTTCCTGGGTGGTGGTGCTGCTGGGCGCGTCACTGACGGCCGCGCTCGGCGCCTACAGCCACGAAAGCAAGAAGCGCAAGCTGCCGGAGCGCGAACGCTTCCCGGCACTGTTGCGGCTGCTCGGCCGCTTGCGCGAAGCGCAGGTCCAGGGCATCGGCCTGGCGGTCGGCGAACTCGCCGGACGCCTGCCGGACGTGCCTGAGGCCACCATCGCCGAATTGCTCGGCCTGCTGGAGCGCGAGCGAATCGCCCAGCGCACCGATATCGGCAGCTGGATCCTGTCGCGCGACCCGGACGTAGTGCGCGTTCGTGCGCTGTATCGCGGTGACGCCTTTCTGCTACCGCTGTCCGACGGCAAGCACCCCGCGCCGGGCGCACATCTGGACAGTCGGGTCGAGCAGATGTGCGAGAACGCGGCCCAGGCGGCCGAGCGCCACTTCGACGTGGCCCTGTCGGAGCTGTTCCGCAAATCGGCGGGCCGGGCGGCCGAGCCGAAGGACGAGTAACCGTCGAACGCACCACGAGGCTGGCGCAAGAGACCTGGTCGCCCCTGGCGCTTGTTCGCGCATCGAACCTGTGGGAGCGGGTTTATCCCGCGATAGCTCTCGCGGAACAAATCGGCTCTCACCGAGCATCCTCTAAACGTTTGATTGTAGAGAATTTATTTGACGCTGCCTGCGCAGCGGGCTACGTGACAATGGACAGCGTCACGTAGCCTGCTGCGCAGGCAACGTGACCTACTTCCGTGTGTTCTTTGCGTGAACAAGCGCACCGACAGGAGCGACCGGGACACTCACCAAACATAACGCAAGCATCTGAAAGAAAAGCCTTTTCCGCAAAGGACGCATAGGAAAGCAAGGCAAGGCCAGCAGAACATCAACACCTGGGTTCTTGGCTCTCTTTGCGTCCTTTGCGTCCTTTGCGGACAAGAAAGGCAGTCCGCATGTTCGGTGACAGCATCGTGTACGCCGCGACCGACGATGCGACGAGGCTGACCGTCGCGGGGTACACGCCGCTCCTACTCTTGATGCCCCCACGCATCCGGCGGCAGGTCGACCGGCGTGGTCAGGTCGAACTCGACGCGGAACACGCGGTTCGGTCTTGTCAGCTCGTAGACGAAACGCTCGCCCGGCACCACTTCCATGGCCCAGATGTTGTCGCTCGACACCGGGATCTGCTGCTGGACGAACAGATCCTTCGATTCCTGATCCGCCGGAAATTCCTGGCGCTGCGCGGTACCCGGATCGACACTGACCCCGCCGTACATGGTCAGCACATCGGAACTGCCGTCGGCATGCCGATGGTCGTGCTTCAGTTGCAGACCTTGTGGCAGTTGCGTCAACACCCAGGTACGCGAATGGTCGGCGCCAACGTGAAACGGTACCTTGACCTCATGCGCGGCGCAGTCGCGCACGTGCATGACCAGGGACTGGCCAACGAAAGAATCGTTGGGCGTAGCGGGCTCATTCGCCGTGATGCGGCCGGCGTATGCCTTGCCGCAGTGCTGCGCCAGTCGCGACAGAAACTGCGACGACGGCGACGGGTCGACATCGTTGCTCGCGCGATGCGCGCACCCAGCGAGGGCGATCAGGGTGAGGCTGGTGATCAGGTTGCGGGTCATCTGAATTCTCCGTGGGTGGCCGGTCGATGCTACGACGTCAGTACGCCGCCGTTACGCCGGTCCCCTGCATACTTCCACCATCCACCAGAGGCAACCCAGCATGCGCCGAGTCCTGTACACCCTGATCGCAGCCCTTGGCATCGCCGCACAGGCATCCGCCGCGCCCGTCGAACTTTCCGTGCAGACGCTGGATGGCGCCACCTTCAGCCTCGCCGAGCAACGCGGCAAATGGGTGGTGGTCAATTACTGGGCCACCTGGTGCGGACCCTGCCTCAAGGAAATGCCGGAACTGGATGAACTGGATCACGCGCGCGAAGACGTGATCGTGCTTGGTCTGGCCTTCGAGGAGACCACGCCCGAGGATCTGATCAAATTCCTCGAAAAGCGACCGGTGCGTTATGCCATTGCGGCCGTCGACGTATACGCGCCACCTGCAGCATTCGCGGTGCCGAGAGGCCTGCCGACCACCCATCTGATCGCCCCGGATGGCAGCCTGCAGCAAAGTTTCATCGGCCCGGTCACGGGTGCCGACCTCGAGCGCGCGATTGCCGCCGCTGCAGCCGCCGACTGAGGATCCGATGCCGACCCGGCGCTACCTCGTCAGCGGCCGCGTGCAGGGCGTCAGTTTTCGCGCCGCCACCCGCCAACGCGCGCGCGAACTGGGCATCGACGGCCACGCGCGCAATCTCGACGACGGTCGCGTCGAGGTCGTGGCGAGCGCCAGCGAAGGACTGCTGGCGCAACTGGAGAGCTTCCTCTGGCGCGGTCCGATGTATGCGCGGGTGGATGCCGTCGAGGTGGCAGATGTCGACGCCAACCTGCCACCCGGCTTTCGCATAGCCTGACCTGCATCACTGGCGCAGCCCGCTCTTGCCGGAGATGCGGCAGACCAAGGATTCTTCTTTGGGAACAGAGCAAAGAACCAAGGTGTTGACGTTTGTCTGGTGAGAGTCCCGCCCGTTTTCACGTAGCCTGCTGCGCAGGCAACGTGCCCTACAAAAATGCTTAGCAATCAATGGTGTGGCGGATGTTCTGTGAGAGTCCCGGTCGCCCCTGGCGGTGCGCTTATTCCAGCAAAGAACACTTGGAAGTAGAACACTTGGAAGTAGGTCACGTTGCCTGCGCAGCAGGCTACGTGACGCTGCCCGTTGTCACGTAGCCTGCTGCGCAGGCAACGTGACCTACAAATAAATGCTCTAGAATCAAACGTTTAGAGGATGCTCTGTGAGAGCGAGCTTGTGTCGCGAGCGGTCACTTGCAGAGCTCGCGACACAAGGTCGCCCGCACAGGTTTGATCGTTCAGTACACCGCCTTCGCCGTCGACTTCGGGTAGCTCTCCTTCGCCGCCTTTTTCGTCAATGGCTCAAGCGTCAGCGGCTCGAGCGCGACATCGTGGTCGGGCAAGCTGTCGAGCAGATGCCGGATCATGTTCAGCCGACCGGACTTCTGGTCGTTCATGTCGACCAGCGTCCAGCGCGCCTCGGGGATATCGGTGGCGGCCAGCATTTGATCGCGCGCCTGGGTGTAGTCGCGGTATTTCTCGCGCGCGGCCAGGTCGATCGGCGAGATCTTCCAGCGCTTGACCGGGTCTTCCAGCCGCTCGGCCAGACGCTGTTCCTGCTGCGCCTGATCGCAGGCGAACCAGTATTTGAACAACAGGATGCCGCTGCCGACCAGCATGTGCTCGAACTTCGGGCAGTCGTCCATGAAACTCTGGTATTCGGCGTCGCTGCAGAAGCCCATCACCCGCTCCACGCTGGCGCGGTTGTACCAACTGCGGTCGAACAGCACGATTTCGCCGGCGCTCGGCAGGTGCTCGACATAGCGCTGGAAGTACCACTGCGTGCGCTCGCGGTCGCTCGGCTTGGACAGCGCAGCGATGCGGCAAGTGCGTGGATTCAGGCAATCGCTGATGGCGCTGATCGCACCGCCCTTGCCCGCGGTATCGCGGCCCTCGAACACCACCACCAGGCGTTTGCCGGTGTGCTGCAACCAGCGGTGCATGACATTGAGTTCCGCCTGCAGCGGTTCCAGTGCCTTGCGATAGTCCTTGCCGCTCATCTCGCCCATGGTGTGCTCCCGTGATCGCGCCCATCGTTGGTTGCCAAATAGAAGCATTTATCCGCAAAGGACGCAAAGGAAAGCGAAGCCCACAGATCAGTGGTGCCGGTCCCGCCGGGTTGCCGCCTGGCGACTGACGTCCTGGCCTTCTTTGCGTCCTTTGCGTCCTTTGCGGACAAAAAATGCAGCCCCGGACCACCCTGAGTTCGATGCGCGAACAGGCTCCCTGTCAGGGGCGCGCGGAACTCCTAGGTCAACCCGCGCGCCCGCCATTGCTCACGCGTCTGGCCCCAGATGTCGACTTCGTCCTGATCGAACGGCGGCGGCATCCGGCCTTTCCGCAGCACGCGGGAACCCAGGCGGCGCGCGACTCCCTGCGATGCCTTGTTGTCCGGCGCGATGCAATGGATGACCTCGGTCCAGCCGAGAACATCGAAGGCGTAGTCGATCGCCGCCGCGGCGCCTTCGGTCGCGTAACCTTTCCCCCAGGCATCCGAATGCAAACCCCAGCCGACCTCGGTGCCCGGCCATCCTTCAGGTTGCCACGGCCCCAGTCGGCCGATCCAGCGACCGCTGCATCGCTCGATCACCGAGAACATCGATACGCCGGTCAGTGCCCAGGCGCCGGCCATGCCCATCATGCCGCGCCAGGCGATCGAGCGCGGCTGCACGCCGCCGATGTGGCGCATGGTGGGTTCGTCGGCCATGAAATCCGCCCAACGATCGAAATCGGCCCACGCGATCGGCCTCAGGATCAATCGATTGGTGGTCAGTTCGGGTCCGAGGGCTGTTGAGACCATTGCAGGTGCTCCTGGGTGCTGGTTCATGGCAAGCGTCGCCGACCGTGCCCCGGCCGGAAATGACTGGCGGTCGCCAGCAGCGCATGCAACACCTTGAGCGACCAGCGCCTTCGGCTCGCGGGCGTTCCGAGCTGATCCTGGCGCAACTCGATCATCGTGTACGGCAAGCCGCGGCGAATCGCCTGATAGTCGACCGTGTGCCCCATCGCCAGATGGCCGTCATACGGCTGGTTGTCGCCCACATGGGTGCCATCACGCGACAGTTCGCGGATCAGATGGTGGGCAAAACTCGGGTCGTGGCGCCACAGCACGCCTACCGGCCACGGTCGCGGATCGGCGCCCAACTGCGGCGTGAAGCTGTGAATCGCCACCACCAGCGGCACGACCGCGGTGTGCTGCAACTGATTGAGATGGCGCTCGATGCGCCGATGATAGGGCTGGTGGTACGCCTCGAAGCGGCGCAGGCGCTCGTCCACCGGGAGATTCTGATTGCCCGGAACCACGGTGCGGTCGCTGATCGCGGGAATCAAGGTCGGATCGTCCCAGGCGCGATTGACGTCGATCACCAGCCGCGACACGCAGCTCTCGATCCACGGCGCACGCAGGCCAACGGCCAACCGTCGGGCCACATCGGCCGCACCGATGTCCCAGGCGATATGGCGCTGCAGCTCGAAGGCGGACAGCCCGAGGTCGTCGAGTTCGGCAGGCACCCGATTGGAGGCGTGGTCGCAAAGCACCAGCCAGTGCAGGTCCACACCTGGATGAAAACGATAGATCGGGGAGCGCTGACCGGATTCCATGGGTGCATGATGCCGAATGCGCGATCGATGTGCTGGCGCCCCGGCATTGATGCAAGTCAGCAGGCTTGCCGCCGGCTTCACGCAAGATGCGGTCCTCGGCTGACGGCGGGAGAGGACCGTGACCGATCTGATCGAGCGGTACGCGCGACTGCAAGCGCGCTTGCGGCCGCTGTTCGAACGCCTGCAAGACGATCCGCTGGCGCCCCGCACGGTGGTCGTGGTGCCGGGGCTCAGCATGGACCTCGAAGTGCTGGCCAAGGTCAGCGGCGTGCGCCACTACGAGGAACGCCAGCTCAGCATGCTGATGTTGCTGCGCTATCCGCGCACGCGCGTGGTTTTCGTCACCTCGACGCCGGTGGCCGACAGCGTCATCGACTATTACCTGCACCTGCTGGCCGGCATCCCGGGGACTCACGCGCGCCAGCGCCTGACCCTGCTGTCGCCACACGACGCCTCTGCGTGCAGCCTGACGGCCAAAATCCTCGAGCGCCCGCGCCTGCTGGCGCGCCTGCGTGCGGCGATCGGCGATCCGGCGCAGGCTCACCTGTCAGTGTTCAACGCCACCGAACTGGAGCGCGATCTGGCGCTGGCGCTGGATATTCCGCTGTATGCCTGCGATCCGGCGCTGGCCCACTGGGGCAGCAAGAGCGGCAGCCGGCGGGCGTTCAAGCTGGCCGGCGTCGCGTTGCCCGACGGTGTCGAAGACCTGGCCACGCTGGATCAGGCCGCCGAGGCGCTGGCGGCGCTCAAGGCGCGCACGCCATCCCTGCGTCGCGCGGTGCTCAAGCTCGACGAGGGTTTTTCGGGCGAGGGCAACGCGGTGTTCGATTACGAGGACAGCGATGATCTTGCCCGTATCCGCGACATGCTGCCGCTGCGCATCCGCTTTGAGGCATGCGGCATGGACCACGCGACCTATGCGCGCAAGTTCCGCGAGTTCGGCGGCGTCGTCGAGGCCTGGATCGACGGCGTGGACAAATGCTCGCCCTCGGTGCAGTTGCGGGTCAACGCGCTCGGCGACCTCGAAACCATCTCGACCCACGATCAGATCCTCGGTGGCCCCAGCGGCCAGACCTTCCTCGGCAGTCGTTTTCCGGCCGACGCGCGCTATCGCCTGAGTCTCCAGGATGCGGGTCTGGCAATCGGCCGGGTACTGCAGGCGCAAGGCGTACTCGGTCGCTTCTCCATCGATTTCGTGACCACCCGCGTCGGCGAAGGCTGGTTGCATCAGGCGATCGAGATCAACCTGCGCAAGGGTGGGACCACCCTGCCCTACCAGATGCTGCAGTTCCTCACCGCCGGCAAGGTCGATACAAGCAGCGGAGAGTTCCTGACGCCGCTCGGCCAGCACCGCTGTTACCGGGCCACCGACAATCTGGTCGCCGCTTCGCTGCGCACGCTGATCCCGGAAGATCTGATCGACATCCTGGTCGAACAGCAGTTGCACTTCGACGAAACCACGCAGCAGGGCGTGGTGTTCAACCTGATCGGCGCCCTCAGCGAATTCGGCAAGCTCGGCCTGGTCGCGATTGCCGCCGATCCCGCTTCCGCCGACGCGCTGTACGAGCAAACTGTCGCGGTGCTGCTGCGCGAAGCCGGGGATGCACGACCGTGGCTCGACGATCATCTGCCCCGCCGACCTTGAGAGCCTGAGAAGAATTCGCCCGCCAGCTGCGCCCGCCGCCGAGCGCCCCTGAAAAAAGGGCGTGGCGACGACGGCATGTCATCGGAAGCGCCGTTCACTGTACCCGGACCCGGAACCTCCGAAGTACGGGCCATTTCATGCCAACACCAATCCAGCGCTGCGCCTGCCGGAAACCAGCGCTCCCGTCCATCCTCGGGCCAGTTGCCGCCGCCGTCCTGATCGTTCTGGCGGCAGTGCTGTCGCCAGCGCTCGCCACCGCCCAGTCCTCCAGCGCCAGTTACCAGGTGCCGCGGCAGTCGATTGACGGCGGCGCGACCCGGTCGAGCAGTGCGAGCTACGTCGTCGAGGGCACGACCGGCCAGCCGGACGCGGCGCCGCCGGCGACCAGCGCGAGCTACCAGCTGCGCGGAGGTTTCCATCGGGCGGCTGCCGGCGCGCCACCCGACGCCCTGTTCGCGAACGGATTCGAGTAACCGTGCGCGCGACGGATCGCCGGGTCTTTCCATAACCAACCGTCGCCATCCCTCGAGCCACGAAGGAATCGCCATGACCTTGCAGCCGCACAAGTCCTCGACGCTGCTTCTTCGCACCGCGCTTGCACTGGTGGCAGGCCTTGCGCTTACCGCCGCGCTGCCGCTCGCCGCGCAGGTTACCCCGGCGTTCACCTACCAGGGTGAACTGCGCACCGGCGGCAATCCGGCCAACGCCAGCTTCGACATGGAGTTCCGGCTGTTCAACGCCGTCTCCGGCGGCAGCCAGATCGGACCGCTGGTGACGCGCCCGGGCGTGGCGGCGGTCAACGGGCTGTTCAATGTCCAGCTCGACTTCGGGCCCGCGCAGTTCGCCGGCGACCGCCAGTGGCTGGAAGTGCGCATCAAGCCAGCCGGTTCAGGCAGTTACGAAACGCTGTCGCCGCGCACCGAGATGACGGCCACGCCGTATGCGCTCGGCGCGGTGGCCGCGTTGCCGAACTCGGTCACCACAACCAGCCTGGTCGATGCGACGGTCCAGAGCGCCGACATCGCGCCGGGCGCGATCGGCACCGCGCAGGTCAACAGTGCCCAGGTGCAGCGACGGGTCAGCGGCAGTTGCGCCGGATCGCAGGGCGTGCAGGCCGTTGCCGCCGATGGCAGCGTGACTTGCGGCAATTTCGCCGGCGGGAGCGGCACGGTGACCAGCGTGGGCACCGGCGCCGGCCTGACCGGTGGCCCGATCACCAGCAGCGGCACGATCAGCGTGGCGCCGGGCGGCATCGGCGCCAACGAGATCAACAGCGCGCAGGTGCAGCGCCGGGTCAGCGGTGTTTGCGCCGGCACGAACTTCGTGCAGCAGGTCAACGTCGACGGTACGGTTGCCTGCGCGCCTGCCGGCGCCGCGAGCGGCTGGTCGCTGAGCGGCAATGCCGGCACCGATCCCGGCGTCAACTTCATAGGAACGACCGACGCACAGCCCTTCGTTGTCCGCACCCAGAACGAGCCCAGCCTGCGGATCGAGCCCAATGTCGGCAACGGCGGTGTCGTGATCACCTCGAACACGCTGGGCGGTTCGAGCGCAAACAGCCTGACCCCCGGCGTGCGCGGCGCCACCATCGGCGGCGGCGGCGTACCCGCCGACAGCGATCCCGAACTCGGTTCCGGCAGCCCGAACCGGATCACCGACCACTACGGCACAGTCGGCGGCGGCTTCGGCAATCGTGCCGGCGACGACGCCGAACCGCTGTTCGGTGCGCCGTTCGCGACCGTAGGCGGCGGAAGGGGCAACACGGCCAATGGCAATGCGAGCACGGTCGGCGGCGGCTGGAGCAACACCGCCGGAGAATCGCTGAGCACTGTCGGCGGGGGCTTTTTCAATAACGCGAGCGCTGGCTCGAGCCACATCGGCGGCGGGCAATTCAACAATGCGAGCGGCGCGAGCAGCAGCGTGGCCGGCGGCAGCAGCAATACCGCGAGCGGCGATGACAGCACCGTCGGCGGGGGCGCTTCCAACAACGCGTCGGGCGCCATGGCGACCATTGCCGGCGGGCTGCAGAACAGCGCCGGATCCCACGCCGCGATCGGCGGTGGAATGGACAACGTGGCGGCAGGCGTGCTTTCGGTGGTAGCCGGCGGCCGAGGCAACATCGCCAGTGCCACCGACAGCACGGTCGGCGGCGGCTCGTTCAACACCGCCAGTGGCCTCGGCAGTGCGGTCGGCGGCGGCGGCAACAATGCCGCCAGTGGTCGCGCGAGCGCGGTCAGCGGCGGCGAATTCAATTGCGCCGGCGGCGGTTATTCCTGGGCTGGCGGCAAGGATGCCAAGGTGCGCCCCGGCACCGATCCTGGTTCAGGCAGTTGCTCGGGCCTGACCTACCCGGGCGGCTCTGGCGATCAAGGTACCTTTGTTTGGGCGGATACCCAAGGCAACCCCCTGATATCGACTGCCGACAATCAATTTCTGGTGCGCGCCGCGGGCGGAATCTGGTTCGGAACCAATAGCTCGGTCGACTTTCCGGCTCCGCGCTTCATCAATACCTCCACCGGCGCACATCTCACACACGGCGGCACCTGGACCAACGCCTCCAGCCGCACGCTGAAGTCCGGCTTCTCGCCAGTCGACGTGACCGACACATTGTCGCGAGTGCTGTCGCTGTCCTTGACGCGCTGGCAATACCGCGCTTCGCCGCAGGAGGGCGAGCATCTGGGGCCGGTGGCGGAGGACTTCCATGCCGCTTTCGGCCTCGGTTCCGATGGGCTATCGATCAGCACAACGGACGCCAGCGGCGTCGCCCTCGCCGCCATCCAGGGTCTGAACGCCAAGCTTGAAGCCGAGAACGCCGCCCTGCGTACCGAACTGGCCGATTTGCGCAGAATGCTTGAGGCGGCGATCGCCGAGGAGCGCTGAAGTGGTGCCCAATGGGATACCCGGAAACTCGACAGCTCTGACCGGCGGACACACTAGTGTGGTTTGCCATTAATTCATTGAACTATTTTTGCCCCTGATGGTCAGTCTTTCCATCGCATGGGAGACTGGGCAATGGGCCGACCGGCA
>CALEZI010000052.1 GCA_937928755.1 uncultured Rhodanobacteraceae bacterium
GGCCGACCGCACTGAGCCCGGCAATGCCTTGCGCATTGGCATCAAGGCCGGCATCGAGCAGGGCATTGATGGTGTCGAGATCACCCTGCCCGGCCGCCTTGCGCAGACTGTCGGCATTGACGCCAATATGGCGTGGTTGCAGATAAGCCAAAGCCGCGCGTTCGCTTTGCGCATCGACAGCGACCAATGTGGTCTTGGGCCTGAGTCTGCGGCGATCGGATTGCACTGAATCGATGCGGCTTTTCATGGCCGGATCTGCGCTGGCAAAGGCGATCGCCTCATCCAGAATGGCATCGTCAGCCTGCATGGTTTGCAACATGGACAACACGCGGCCGCGTTCGCGCGCCGGCAATGGACCTTTCAAAACGCGCATCAAATAAGCTGGCGCATGCTCGCGAAAGTAGGCTTTCACCGATTGCGGACTGGATCCGTCGGCACGCGCCAGGCTTTCGATCTTCAAAGACACGATGGTGGACGCACTGCTGTCCTCAAGTGCCGCAAACGCTTCGAGCAGCGGCTTCAGGTCACGATCAGGGTCAACCTGACCGGACTTCACCGCGGCCTCCGCTCGGCGCATGGCACCGTTGTAGTCAATTTTCGAGCGGGCTTCTGCTGCCGTGACCAGCACACAAAACAGGAACCCTATCCAGACGCGCATTGGATTCTCCTACTGCCAAACTTCTGAAATGCAGACGCAAGAAGATGCCTATTGGGGCCAACTGACCGGGGATGCGCGTCACGTGACCCTTTGGGCGGCATGAACTGCAAATGCTTGCGCACAACGCGCTGCACTTCCGCCGCATCTCCGGAACCGGCCCCGGATACCCCAGTTCTGGGGTGGCGTGGCCTTGCTGTCGCGGCGCACGATTACCGGCGAGTGTCCCGGAATCCGGAGTCCCGCAATGCGGCGTCGCATCCACGCCCTGCTGTGCATCCTTGCGCTGGCGGTTCCCGCGTTGGCTGGCGCGCAGGTTTACGAGCCCTTCGACTATGTTCCGGGATCGAACCTGGCCGGTGCCAACGGCGGAACGGGCTTCAACGAACCCTGGCGGGTGACCACCGGCGGGCCGACCACGATTGTTACCGGCGCGGCGAGCGGCGAGATCGTCGCCGGCCTGACCTACACCGACGCGCTCGGTCAGAGCCTGCCGGTCAGCGGCGGCGCATGGAAGTCCAGTTCGACAGTCCAGACCGGCCAGGCGCAGCGCGGCACGCTGGCCAACGTCGGCACTGCCGGGACTTCCGTGTGGATGAGCTTCCTGGTGCAGCAGGCACCGGCCACCGGCGGCACCAACTATGCCGCGCCAACGCTGGGTACGGGTTACGGCACTTTCGACCCGCAGCGCATGGGCTGGGGTCTGGGCGGCTTGCCGAACGCACACTTCTTCTACATCTACACTGCGGCGAGCGCGGCGGTGCTCAACATCGGCAACGCCGCCGGCAAGACCACCTTCTTCGTCGTGCGCATCGACTTCAACGCCAACCCCGCGCTCGACGACACCGTCAACATCTGGATCGATCCGTTGTTGAACCAGGCCTTGCCCCCGGCGCCGGACATGCGCGGCGTCGGCGCCGGGCGCAATTTCCCGGACATCGTCAACGGGCTGACACTGCTGGTCGGCGAAAACCGCGAGCACGTGTTCGACGAGCTCAGGATCGGCGCCGACCTCGGCTGGACCGTGTCCGAGGCCTGGGTGGTGGACAACACCCAGAACATCGACAGTGCGGCTTTGCGGGAGTGCACCGGCGCACCCGGAGACTGTTCGTTGCGCGGCGCGATGGCGCGCGCCTTCAGCAATCCGGGCGAAGACGAGGTGCGCTTCGACATCCCGATGTCCGATCCCGGCTGCGTGGCCGCGACCGGCGTGTGCACCATCAGCAACACCAACGGCATCGGCTACGGCGACCACAATGCCACGCGCGGAATCACCATCGACGGCTACACCCAGCCTGGTGCCAGCCCGAACACGCTACCGGTCGGTCAGGGCACCAATGCGCAGATCAAGATCGAACTGGCCAACGGCGGCTTCGGCTTCGCCGCGCCGTTCACGGTGCGCGGCCTGGCCTTCCTCGGCCCGGGCATGAGCGCAGCGCGGGGCGACAGCGTGCTCGACCCTGCGGTTCCGCAGCAGGGCAATCCGCGCTACCAGATTCACGGCAACTTCTTCGGCTTCCGTGCCGACGGCGTGACCCCGACGGTGGTCACCGGGCAGCAGCAGTTCCTGACGATGGACATGTTCCGCGGCGAGATCCGCGGCATCGAGATCGGTGGGCCGGATCCGGCGCAGATGAATGTGTTCGGTGGCGGCGCAGGCAGCGGCACCAGCTTCTGCATCCAGTTGCGCGGCACCGGCCATCGCGTGCGCGGCAATCTGATCGGCACCGACCGTAGCGGCATGGTGGCCCGCAGTTGTGGTTTCCAGGCCGCCATCCAGGTGCAGGACTTCGCGTTCCCTGCTTTCGCGACGGAGCCGGCCGCAGCGCACCAGATCGGCGGGCCGGATCCGGGCGATGGCAACGTGATCAGCGGCCACCGCGGCCACGCCATCGCCAACGATTCCGGGGCGCAGCAGGGGCTCGCGATCGTGCAGGGCAATCGCATAGGCATCGCGGTGGACGGGCAAACGCCGCTGCCGAACATCACCTACCAGGACATTTTTCCGGTGCCCACAGGTGCGATCCGCGGGGATGCGCGGGCGACCTCGATGCTGATCGTGGACAATCTCTTCGGTCCCAACGGCCTGACGCGCGGACGCACGCCGGCAACCCCGCCCTTCGTGCAGACGCCAGCGCTCGGCGAAAACGTCGGCGTCTGGGAGAGTCGCGGCAACCGTTATCGCGGCCTGCAGGGGCTCGCGCTCGACATCGTGCGCAACGCCAACGACACCCCGCCGCGCACGCCGAACGATGCGGGCGACGCCGACTTGTTGCAGACTTTTCCGCCCTTCACCCATCGCGCGCAGAACTTCCCCGAGATCAGCGCGTCCTCGTTGGCCGGCGATCAACTCAGCTTGAGTTATCGCGTCGATTCGCTGCCGGCCAACAGCGCCTATCCGCTGAGCGTCGAGTTCTACCGCGACAACGGCCGCGGCGATCTCGATCCGATCGGCAGCGATGTTTACCTCGAAGCCGAAGCGCAGCAGGTCAAGCAGATCGTGCTGACCTTGCCCGCGGGGATCACTCTGCGTGCAGGCGATGTGGTGGTCGGCATGGCCAGCACCAGCGTGGTGGCCCCCAACCGCAGCGGCGAAACCAGCGAGACCACCTTCTACCCGCTGGAGAGTTTCAGCTTTGTCTCGCTGACGCCGGCCACAGTGCCTGCCGGCGTGCCATACACCGCTCGAGTCCGCGTGGTCGCGGCACCGGGTGCAGCGTTCAAGCCCAACGGGCGCGCGTTGATCTTCGATGGTCGCGGCAGCGAGTGCATCGCCTTCATCGAAGCGGTCGCGGCCGCGCGCACCGGCGAGGGCGAGTGCGAACTCGTCACCACGGGTAACACGGGCAACGTGACCGTGGCCGCCAGCTACAGTGCCTCGTTGAATGCTTTCGCGACCGCTGCCGGCGGTCACCCTAGCAACGTCTCGCAGGTTTTGACGCTGACGCCGGGCGTGACCATGCTCGAATTGGTTGCCGGCGACAACCAGTCGGCGCCGGTCGGTGAGGACTTCGCCCAGCCCCTGCAAGTGCGCGCCACGGGTGACGGCTCTGTGCCGATCGCCGGAGTGCAGATTCAGTTCGAGGGTCCGGCCGTCGGCCCGGGGGCGAGTTTCAACCCGGCGACGGCAACGACCCAGGCCGATGGCCTCGCCAGCACCACTGCGACCGCGATCCGCGCTGGCGGCAGCTATACAGTCACCGCACGCGTCGGCGCGCTGACGCAGACTTTCAACCTGAACAACGAGCCTGGACTCGCCACTGCTCTGGAGATCGTCTCGCACCTGCCGAATCCATCCAATCCCGGGCAGGCAGTCACGGTCACGACCGCGCTGAATCCCGAAGCCGGCGGACCTGCACCCAGCGGCGGCATCGCGGTCACCGCCAACACCGGCGAGGCCTGCACCATCGCGTTGCCGGCGACCGGTTGCGCGCTGACCTTTGCCACGCTGGGCGAGCGGGTGATCCAGGCCTTCTATCCCGGCGATGCGAACTACACCAGCAGCAAGGCGGCCTTCGCGAACCAGTTCGTGCAGGCGTCGCCGAGTCTGCGCATCGACGATGTGTCGCAGAACGAGGGCGACAGCGGCGCCACCGAATTCGTGTTCACAGTCACCCTGGACAACCCGTTGGGCGCCGCGGTCAGCGTGGACTTCGCCAGCGCCGACGGCAGCGCCGAGGCACCCGGCGACTACACCGCCACCAGCGGCACACTGAGCTTCTCGGGCAACATCACGACCCGGACCATTGCCGTCGTCGTCGCTGGCGATACCACGTTGGAGTCTGACGAGGGCTTCCTGGTCAACCTGAGCAACGCCAGCGGCGCGGTTATCGCCGACGCCCAGGGCATTGGCACGATCCTCAACGACGACCAGCCGCCACCTCCGGTGGCGACGATCGACGATGTCAGCGTGACCGAGCCGGCGAGCGAAGGGGAAGAGGTGCTTGCACGCTTCCGCGTGAACCTCGACCGCGCGGCGACGGCGGCGACCAGCCTGCGTGTCCGCACGCTGTCGGGTACTGCCAGCGCCGGCCTCGATTTCGATGCAAACGACTTCGTGTTGAACTTCGCGCCGGGTCAGCGCGAGCGCTTCGTATCCGTTTTCATTCGGCCCGATGCGACGGTGGAAGCGGTCGAGAGCTTCACCGTTGAGTTGTCCGAGCCGCAGGGCCTGACGCTGGGCGATGCGCTGGCCACCGGTCTCATCTTCGATGCCGCCTTCGATGGCGTGCTGACCGTGACCTCCGCGGCCGATCCCGGCGATGGCAACTGCACGCCCGGCGAGTGCACGCTGCGCGAGGCGATCGTCCTCGGCAATACGCTGCAGAGCGTTTCCATTGCCTTCGACATCGTCGGCTCCGGCGCGCACTCGATTCGCCCGTTGACGCCGCTGCCGGTGCCTGGGCCGGCGATCCACACGATCGATGGCTATACCCAGCCCGGTAGCCGCCCGAACCAGCTCAGCGTTTTGCAGGGCGATGAGCCGCAGGGACTGGATGCGGAGCAGCGCATCGAACTGGACGGTCGCTCGCTGGGCTCCGGCAGCAGCGGCCTGATCGTGCTGCATGGCATGACGGTGCGCGGGCTGGTCATCGGCGGCTACGCCGAGGCCGGCATCCGCGTGCGCACCGAGGGCCATCGACGGCCGACCCGCATCGTCGGCAACGCACTCGGCAGTGATGTGCCGGGTACCTCAGCGCGGCCGAACGGGGTCGGCCTGCTGGTCGAGACCGGCGACGCGGTGCTCGGAACGACGACGCCGGTACTGGTGGGCAGCGTCGGTGGCCGGCCGGCGGCGGCGCGCAATCTGATCTCGGGGAATCGGCAGGCCGGTGTGCGGGTGGTCGCCCAGCAGGGTACGTCCCTACCCATGCTGCACCTGGACAGCAACGTCATCGGTCTGGATGCGGGTTTGGGCGCGCTGGCCAATGGCGGGCCGGGGGTGGACCTGAGCCTGCCTGCGCCCAATGCGCTGCCCGGCGTGCAACTGGTCCGGAATCTGATCGGCGGCAACGACGGCAGCGGCATCCGCGTGCTGAGCCGCAGCGAGACGCTGCTGGAGGCCGCAGGGCTGTTGTCGTCCTCACAGGACCTGATCGGCCTGCCGGTGCCCAACGGCCTGCATGGGCTGGAGCTTGGGGGGACAGGCTCCAGCGTGCGCCAGTTGCGCTTCGAGCAGGTACGTCTGGCGCACCATCCTGCGGCGGCGGTGCGGATTCTGGGCGCGCAGACGCAAGCCCTGGTGTTCCCCACACAGTTGCCGGACAGCAGCGCGCCGATCGACCTCGGGACCGAGGGCGCGACGCCGAACGATCCCGGCGATGGCGACCCGGGGCCGAATGGTCTGCTGAACACTCCGATCCTGGGTGTGGCACAGTTCGACGCCAGCGGTGAGCGGGTGCGGCTGGAACTGACGTTGGACACGCCCGAACAGCCTGGGTTGCCGCCGCCCGAGGTGCTGGTCTACGCCGAGCGCGAGGCGGGCTGGCTGCGCGTCGGGTCCGGCCTGCTGACGCCGCAGGGTGCGGGCTTTGCCGGCACGCTCCAGATCCTCGCCTTGCCAGGTGGCCTGCGCAACGGCGGCGCGCTCAGGGTCCAGGCCCGTTATGGAGACCAGGTTTCGGAGCTGACGCCGTTTGGCGTGGTGGCGAGCGGTCAACAGTTGCTCGCCTCGGCCACCCCGGTGCGCGAGGCGAACGGCGTTGTGCTGCGCCATACGATCACCCTGGACACTCCAATCACGGTGCCGGTGCCGATCAGCTATCGCACCCGCGATGGCAGTGCCAGCGCTGGGCTGGACTACACGGCGGTGAGCGCTGCTGCGACCCTGACGGCGGCGCAGCCGGTCGTAACGGTGGACGTGCCGGTCCTGAACGATGCGCTGGTCGAGAGCGACGAAACTGTCTATCTGGACGTCGTCAGCCCCAACCCGGGCGTCGCAGCCGCCAGCGGAACCGGACTGATTCAGGACGATGAACGGCTGCGTCAGGATCGCAGTCAGTACGACCCCATCGCACTGGACAGCCTCGACGGCGTCGATGGCTTCATTGTCGACCATGCGTTGGTGGAACAAGGGCGCTTGATCGACCTCGGCGACTTCAACGGCGATGGTCTGCGTGACCTGGCGTTCGGACTCGACGATCGCGTGCAACTGTTGACCGGCTTGCAGCGGCCGGTACCGCCCCAGGTGAGCCTGCCGGCGACCGGCTCGCTGGACTTTCCGCTGATCAGCTTGCCGTCCACGACAGTCTCGATTCGGGCGGCGCCGCTGGGCCTGTTGCGGGGACTCGGTGCCCTGCCCAGCCTGGGTCTGCGCACCGGCGTGCTGCATGGACGCAGCGCGCCACTGCCGGCCAGCGCGACGCTGGCCAGCCTCGCCGTTCCGCCGGACGGGGCCATGCTGTCGAGCGAACTTTCATCGCCTCTGCCGGTGGGCGATGTCAACGGTGATGGCCGTGCGGATTTCCTCGTCGAGAATCGGGTCGCGGGCGCCATCCCGCGCTTCGGCGTGATCTTCGGTCAGCCGGCGGGTATGCCGCTGCCTTCCACGCTGGCGGCGCTGAACGGCAGCAACGGTTTTGCTTTCGCGGATCCGGGCTTCCCCATTCTGAGTGTTTCGGTCGCCGGCGATGTCGACAGCGATGGACGCGCCGACCTGCTGATGCGTTTCCAGTTTCACAATGGAACCACCTTTGGTGCCGAGAGCCGACTGGTTCTCGGTCGTGCCAATTGGCCAGCCAGCTTCAGCCTGCCCGCGGGCGCGCCACTCGTCCGATCCGAGCCTTTCGCCAACCCCGTGGGCGTGACCTCGGTGGCCGGGGACTTCAATGGGGACGCCTTCGGCGACCTCTGCATCCGCTACCCATCGGGTCCGAATGTGTTGATCTTCGGCAATGGCAGCGCGACGGGGATGGGTCTGGCGGCACCGACCAGCCGAATCGTCGGGGACGGCGGCCCAGGTTTCACGATCGTGGCCTTGCCGGATCTGGACGGCAATGGCATCGGCGACCTCGCCATCGGCGGCTCCGATTTTTCCGGAGGAACTGTCGTCGGCCGAGTGGCGGTGGTGTACGGGCGCACCAGTTGGCCTGCTGAACTCAACTTGTCGGCCCCACCGACGGACTTCGTGAAATTCCTTTACGGTCCGGAGGGGAGCCGCGCGCCGCAGCACCTGGCGGCGATCGGCGACTACAACGGCGACGGCCTTGGCGAACTCGCCATCACGATGCGGGGCAGGAGCCATGTGCTGTACTCCAGCGACCTGATGTTCTCGGGAAGCAGCGAGGGGCAGCCTGCGGCGCCCGAGCCGGCCGCCACGCAGTTGCTGGACGGTCAGCCGCCCGCCGAGGTCGCCGTAGCGGGTGGCGACGATCTGGAACTGGTCGCGGCAGGTGACGTTGACGGGGACGGTCGCAGCGACTTGCTGATCGGTCGGGGTCAGCGTTACGCAACGGCGGGCGATCGGCTGCCCTTGGTGCTGATCCCGGGCAGTGCGCTGGAAGGTCTGAATGCGCTGGATCCGTCGAATCCGCCAGCAGGCAGCACCCGGTTCCGCCAGTCGCCGAGCGTGGAGGGTTCAATACCGCATCGCTTCGCCGGCGGCGGCGACTTCGATGGCGACGGTTTGGCCGATCTGGCCTTCCTCCGGTATGGCAGTCCGGTGCGGCTTGCCGTGCTGCGCGGACGGGCCGGCGGCTTGCCGGCCTTCGTCGAGCCAATGCTCGCTGCCGAGCTGTTGCTCACGTTCAGCGGCATCGTTCCGAACAACGCCCGAGACCTGCGTTTCCTTGGCGATGTCGACGGCGATGGCTTCGACGACCTCGGCGTGTTGCGCGGAAATCCTGGCCAACTGGCCGAAGTCGAGGTGGTGTTCGGTCGCGCGCCGGGTGGCGCTGACCGCCGCGCCACGGTCAGCGCCGCGCCACATGCCGGGTTGGTGCTGCCGAGTCAACCCAAGCTCGGTCGGATCCGTGGCGGCGTCGCGGCGGATTCTTTCGTACTCGGCGTCCAGACCTTTGGATCCGCACCCTCAGTGGTCGTATTGGGTGGCCCCGATTTCCCGGGCAATCTGAGCCTGAGCAACCCTGGGGACCGCGTGGTGCGCCTGGATGCCAGCCACTGGCGCAGCCCGCGGGATGCGCTGATCGTCGCGCTGGGTGATGTCACCGAAGACGGCGTTCCTGACCTCGGGGTTGCCCATCAGCCGCCATCCCAGGACGGCACGATTCAGAGTGTGGTCGCGCTGGTTCCGGGTCGAGCCAGTTGGCCGGCGCAACTGGATATGGGCAGCACCGACCCGAGCGTCGTGCGCGGCCGCGTGGTCCTGCGCGGCGGCGCTGCGGTCGACACGCTGATCACCGGCCTTGCGGCAGTGCCGGATCAGAATGGCGACGGTCGGCGCGAGCTGTTGATCGCGCTGGGCCAGTCCGCGGCACTCGGGTCCGGCATTGGCCGTGCGCTCATGGTGCACGGCCCCGTGTTGCCAGCAGGTACGCAGCGCGAGATCTACATTCACGGTTCGCTGCGCACCGGACAGGGCGTCAACTTGCTCAACAGTCGCGGTGGTGCGGCTCTGCAGGCCCTGATACCGTTGGGCGATGTCGATGGCGACGGTCGCCCCGAGCTGATCGGCGGCAGCGTGCCCGACGACATCGCCTTGCAGGGCTTCCTCAACCGAGGGCTGCCGAGCGTGATTCGAGGCAGTGCCCTGCAGCCTTCGCCGCAATGATGTGGCGCTTGCAGGCACCTGGCGCTCGCCGGGCACCGGTTGGTCCTCCGGGCCTCCGACTTCCGCCGCCATGAGCGCGGAGTCGTCGCCGGCGACCGGCGCAACCCGCTCGCCGCGCGCAGCATCGACACCGGCATCCTCGAGGCGCCGGAGATGGGCGCATGCAGCACCCCTTGGCTTGCTGATGACCCTGACCAACGCGGAGGCGAAGGGTTCCAGCAACTGACAACCCGCCTCACCTTGGTGCTTGCAATGCCGCGCGTCGCGCGATCCATTGCGGATGACGGTCTGGCAGCGTGGACTCCAGTGCGGTCAGCGCAACTTGCAGGGCCGCACGGTCGCCGCGGGCGAGCGCCAGTTCGGCCGACAGTGTCCACAAGCGACCACGCTCGACGGCGCCCAGTTCTTCGGCCACCGGCTGCAATTCGGCGACCATCGCCGAGGCGCCATCGACGTCACCGAACTGATGCAGCGCGTCGGCCCGCAGCAATCGACCGACACGTCCCGCGGCGCTGTCCGGTTTGAGTTCAGCGATGCCGCGATCGAAGGCGGCCAGCGCGGCATCGCGCTCGCCGCGGCGCGTGGCGATCTGCCCGAGCACGAGAAAGGGTCGTCCCACTTCCGGGCTGTGTTCGCCGTAGGTCTTGATCGAGGTGTCGCGGGCCTGGAGCGCCAGGCGCTGGGCGTCGTCCATGCGATCGCTGTCGAGCGCGATTCGCGCCAGCAAGAGGTCGGTTTGCGCGCAGTACGGATGCGTGAAACCGGGCATCGCGCAGTTGCTGGCCGCGCGCTCGGCCTGGATCTGCGCGGCCGCGAAATCGCCTGCAGCAAGATACGATCCCGCGAGCTGGATGCGGGTGATGACCAGCAGCGGATGCGGATCGACGAACAGCGCTTCGCGCATCGACAGCGACGCCTGACGATGGGCGATCGACGCGTCGAAATCGCCCTGTTGTATCGCCAGCATGCCCAGCGCTGAATGCGAGTTGGCGATGCGATCGTGCGGCGCGGTGAAGATCTCCTGGCGCAAGGCCAGGGAACGCTCCAGGGCCTGCTGCGCCTCGACGCTCCGGCCCAGGCCCATCAGCGCGTAGCCGTACTGCACCAGATCGTTGGCAAAGTGAGCATTCAACGGCAGGCCGAGGCTCTCCCAGCGCTTGAGCAGCGGCGTCAGCAGCGCCTCGGCTTCGGTCCACTGCTGGCGCGACGAATAGTGATTGGCGACATCCGCATGCGCTTCGATCGCCTTGAGGCTGTCGACCCCGAATTCGATCTCCATGTGCCGGGCCGCCAATTGCAGCAGCCGCAGCGTTGCCGCGAAGTCCCCGAGGTCCCATTCGATGAAGGCCAGCGTCTGCAGTGCGTCGGCACTGCCGGGCTGCGGTGTGGCCTCCAGTATGGGCAGCCATTCGCGCAGCACTGCGGCACCCGCTGCGGCTTCGCCGTTGTTCAACAATCGCTGCGCGTCCAACTGCGCATGGCGGAAGCGGTCGCCGCTGCCCAGCAAGGGCCGGGCCGCGTCAAGCGCGCGCTTGGCGTCGGCCATCGCGCGCTGCGACAGGTGAATGCTGGCCAGCGTCATCAGGATGTCGGCACGCAGCTCGGGCGCCAGCACAGGATCGGCGAGCACCCGCTTTTCGGCGATGGCCGCGAGCACCTCTGGTGTCGGCTTCTGATTGGCCGGCAGATCGGCACCGGAAGTTTCCAGAATGTCGATCAGCACATCGCGCACCGTGCGCGCCCGTTGCGCCTGAGCCAGCGCCTGCTGCGCTTCAAAGCGGGCGCGCTGCGCTTGTTCCATTGCCAGCGCCAGACTCAGCAAGGTGGCCAACGCCAGCCCCAGCGTCAGCACCGTCGCCACACGGTGGCGCGCGACGAACTTGCGCACGCGATACCAGCGCGATGGCGGGTGCGCGAGCACCGGCTCGCCGCCCAGATAGCGCTCGATGTCGTCGGCGAATGCTGCCGCGCCGTGGTAGCGCGCCTCTGGCTCCGGCGCCAGGGCGCGCGCCAGAATATTGTCCAGATCGCCGCGCAAGGCCTTGGCCAGCACACCCGGCGGCTCGGGCAGTTGCCCCGCGGCATAGGCGCTTTCGGGCCGCGTGGTGGCGGATTCCGATGGTCGTCCGATCAAGCCTTCGAGGTTGGGGCGTTCGCCGAGCAGCAATTCGTGCAGCACGACGCCCAGCGAATACACGTCGGCATAGGTGGTCACCACCTCGCCGCGGCGCTGCTCCGGCGCCGCGTACACGGGTGTCATCAGGGCCTTTGCGGTCTGCGTTCCGGCCTCGCTGTCATCGAGCAATTTGGCGATGCCGAAATCGAGCAGCTTGACCTCGCCCTCGGCGCTGACCAACACGTTCGCCGGCTTGATGTCACGATGCACGATCAAGGCCGAATGCGCAGCCGCCACCGCGCGACACACGGCAACGAACAGCCGCAGGCGCTCGCGCAACGAGGATTTCGCGGTGGCACAATGCACCGTGAGCGGCGCGCCGTCGACGTACTCCATCACCAGATAGGGCACGCCGCCGCTGACACCACCGTCGATCAATCGCGCGATGTTGCGGTGGTTCAGGCTCGCCAGAATCTGCCGCTCGCGCCGGAACAGCGCGCGTTGCTGCTGCGTTTGCATGCCGCGGTGCAGAAACTTGATGGCGACCTGTTGGCGAAAATCCTTCTCCGCGCGCTCGGCCAGATAGACCGCGCCCATGCCCCCGGCACCGAGTTGGCGCAGCAGCCGAAAGCCGCCGATTTCGCTGCCGACCAGGCCATCGCCCGGATCGTCCTCGAGCGCCAGCATCCACTCGCCAACCGGCGCATCCAGCATGCCGTCGGCGGTCGCTTCGCTGGCCGCGATCAGACGCTCCAGATCGCGCCGCAATGGCTCGTCGAGCTCCTGCGCCGCCAGCCACGTCTTGCGTTCGCTGGCGGCGATGGCCAGATAGCGATCGAACCAGACGCGCAGGTTGTCGGTCGTGGTTTGCATTGATCACTACACTAGCTGCATTTGCAGGAAGGCGCGGGCGAACTGCCAATCGCGATCCGCCGTGCGCCGCGAGATGCCGAGCAGATCCGCCGTTCGCGTCAGATCCTGGCCGGCGAAGTAGTGGAGTTCGAAGACCTCGGCGGCACGCTGATCGCGGCTGGCCAGATCGTCGAGTGCGCGATCCAGTTCGAGCAATCGCCTGGGGTCGCTGAAGCCCGCGTGCTCACCGATGCCCTCCCAGTCGACACGCTGCAGGTCGCCGCCATGGCGCATGCGCTCGCGTGAACGCGCGCGGTCGATCAACAGATGCCGGATCGCGCGCGCCGCGTAGGCATGGAACTGGCGCGGATGTTCGAACTCCAAGGTTCCGCCGTCGACCATCGACAAGTACAACTCGTGCACGATGCCGGTGGTGTTCAGCGTCGGCTCTGCCGCCACGCGCTTGCGGCGTGCCAGACGTTTCAGCTCCTCGTACAGGCGAGCGAAGCGCGCATCCACGGATAGCTCGTTCATCGTCGCCGACTTGCGCGAAAGCATCAGGATGCGCCGCTCGGGGCGAATTGCGCCATAGCCAGATCGATAACCACGCCGCAAATGCGATGTCGCATTCGCGCGCCAGAAAACGCTTGTGATGAACATCGCTCGCTGCCTGGAGTTGTTCATGCGCTGGTTCCTGCTCTTGCTCACGCTGTTCGGCCCCGCTGCGCACGCGGGAACCGTCTTTACCTGGCCCGGCAGCGCGCCCTGTCACCAGACCCTCAATGACTGCCTCGCGTCCGCTCAGGCCGGTGACACCGTGCAGATCTCCGGGCGGCAGACGATCAACACAATCCTGAGCTTGAACGCCGCGGTGTCGATCGTTGCGCTGCCCGGCGCCGAGGCCTTCTTTGACGTTGACGCCGAACACTTCATCCAGTTGCCCGGTACGGCGCCATGGACCATGACCCTGCGCGGGCTGCGATTCCGCCGCGGAACGCTGGCCATCCGCGTCCAGGGTACGCAGGCTGGAACGCTCGTTCTGGAGCAATTGACGATGGTGCAGGAACCCACCGGGGCGACGCGCCAGTTGACCTTGCTGCCTGCGCAGACCAGCAGTGCGATCACGACCATCGTGCTGCGCAACAGCAGCTTCGAATCCGGCAGCCAGGCAGGCGCCTTCGCCTCGGTGTTTGCGTTTGCCAGCAACAATGCACAGATGCACCTGACCGTCGAAGATTGCCGCTTCTTTCCCGAGAGCCTGGCGATGACCCCGACTTACCATTCGGCGCTTGCCGTCCAGACACCCAGTGAATTCGGGCTGGTGTTCCGTCGCAATCAGGTGCGCCGCGCACATACGGCCAATCGTGGATTCGCCACGGGCGTCGTGCTGACCAACTTCGGCAGCGCCACCTCGCGCGCGCTCATTCACGACAATCTGTTTCTGCTGGACGGCGATGCCGGTGCCGGCGGCGTGGGACTGTCGGCACAAGGTCCCATCGACCTGCGACTGCTGAACAACACCTTCGACTTCGCCTACTACAGCATTGTTTTCGCCAACCAGGTCACCGGGCGTATCGATAACAACATCTTCCGCGGAAGCTTTGTGTGGAACGAAGGGCCGGCGCCGGCGAGCAACTTCCAGATGCGCAACAACCTCGTCGCCGACATGCTGAACCCGTCGACCTGGTCGATACCCCCGGGCACGCTGACCGGCGATCCGCAATTGACGCGCGAGGGCATGCTGCTACCCACCTCGCCGGCGATCAACGCCGGCAGCAATGCCGCGCGCAGCGAAGCCGGGCCCGGCACGCAACCCACGCCCGACGCACTCGACGTGCTGCGACAACCCCGAATCGCGAACGCGCAGATCGATATCGGCGCCGTCGAAGGGGAACGTGTTTTCCATGACGGGTACGAATAGCCGCGCCCGTAGTTCTGCAACACGGAATCACGGGGGCGTTTCCAAGCGCCCCCGTGATGGTCCGGACGACATGCGCCGGCACAGTTAACGCTTGTCGTGTACCGGTGCCTCAAATCGGAGAATCTGCAGAAGCGTCGATTCCCCTGTACTCGAATTCATCTTGTTGACCGCGAAGGCGCCAAGCATGCGGTCGCCGATGCGCACCGCTTCGCCGCGCACTCCGAACTCCTTGATGAATCCGTCTTCCGGGTCGATGTGGTAGCCGGTGTCCGCGGAAAGTTCGCCGTGGGCGCCGTTGAAGGACAGCAGCAGGCCCCGCACCGGCCCCTTGCCGAACAAGGGTTCCAGCGCTGCTTCGGTATCCCACAATGCCGATGCGTGCGCCGGATCCAGCTTGTCCGGCGCCAGCAGTACCAGGTGCTGGTCGTCCTCGGACTGGATGGCGAGTACGTTGCGGATCGCAAATGCTTCATCCTTCCAGGTAATGTCGCCGCAGACGACGCCTTCCCTGAGGACGGTTGGACACAGGTCCGGCGTGGTGTCCGCGAACGCGGGCGGTGGCGGCGTCTCGACGCTCTTGTCGGACCCCGAAGTCGCCCGGACCATCACCCAGCGCTCACCCTCGCGGCGAAGTTCGGCGCTGGCCGGTTCCGTGGCCCCCGCTTCCGAGACGCTGAGAATTGCGGTGTCGCCGTATTGCTTTCCACCGCTGATCTGCGGCTTCCTGGGCATCGTTGCCTGCATCATCGGCAGCATTCGCGCGAATTCCTCTTCGCTGGGCTGCGGCCGGTCTTTCGGTTGCAGCGCCAGGATGCTGTCGCGATCGCCTGCGTGGACCGCCTTGACCAGGGCGAGGTAGGCTGCGCCAGCGGCGCCGCCGTCGGCGGGCAGCGGCACAGACTTCGGCGCCTGCCAGAGTTCGGCATCGACTTGAAGGTCGATCGCCAGGGTGGAGCCGAACAGATCGCCGAATTTCAGATAGTGGCCGCGCAGTCGATTGCCTTCGATCCGCGCTCCGTGCACGTGCCCCATCGTGCCGCTCGCGCCGAGCCTCAGCTTGCCGCGGTCGTAAACGTTCATCTCGACGGCGTCGCCATTGGTATCGATCATGAAGTGCAAGGCAGTCGCGGATTCCGCGCGAACATGGCTCGATACCCAGGATTCCGGATCCCGGCTGGCGCGCAGTCCCGACAGGTCGACCGAGGCCGGAACAACCAGAACGGACCAGCGCGTCTCGTCCGAGACCCAATCGCGGGGAAACGCCAGTGCCTGCGTCAGTTCGAGCTCCGCGCGAACCGCCTCGCGTCGCCGGTCCGGGTCTGCAGTCTGGTCGACGATCACCCGTCCGCTGGTTGCCGCCTGGGCAGTGGATACCAGCAGCATCGCCGACAGCGCCAGCCATTCCTTGATCATGGCTCCTTCCTTCTTTTGGTGGATGCCCAGAGAACGCACAATTGGGAGACGACCGGACATTCGACGGAGAGCGAAATCCGCGTCGGTACGCTGACCCTGGTCGCCGGTTCGGTCCCTGGCGGCGCTTGTGCGTCGACGGCCAATACAATGCTGTCCGGTTACCACGCCAATCTCGTTCCACTGTCCTGAATCACCACTTTCGCCCGCGTCCCCGCGAGGCGCCGGTGGTTTGGGAAGCCGGATCGGAGACGAGGACATGGGCAGCAAGTGCAGAACCTGGATGCTGGGCGCGGGATTGCTGGCGTCGTGCGCGGCGCAAGCGGGCAACTACCTGGGCGTCGGCGCGGGGGCGATTCCGGACAACAACCAGAACGGGATCAACGTCACCTTCGACACCAGCGGCTTCCAGGGGCCGGTCGGCCGCGTCAGCCTGACGTTGGTGATCACGCATACCTTCGTCGGCGACCTGCGTGCGCGGCTGACCTCGCCGAATGGCACGGCCAGCCTGGTGCTGTTCTCGCGCACCGGCTACAAGCGTTCCAGCACGACGGGAGCCTCCGCCAACCTCGGCGGATCCTATGTGTTCGACGACTCCGCAGACGCCGACTGGTGGTCGGCGGCCGCCGCGGTTTCCACCTCGCAGATCATTCCGACCGGCAGCTATCGCACCTCGACCGCAGGCTTCAGCGGCATCTCCGACATCGGTGGCTGTTCCACCCACCTCAACCTCGCATTCGGCGGCCTCAGCCCGGCGCAGGCGGGCGGCCTGTGGACGGTCAACATCGCCGACCTGGCGAGCGGAGATGTGGGCGAAGTAGTGGTCGCCGTGCTGACCCTGGACGCGGCGCCGGTGATGTTCGCCTCTGGCTTCGAGGCAGGCGCACCCGGACCCGCGCCGACGGCCTCTGCGGCCACGGGCAGTTGCAAGCGGGCAGCGTTCGACTACACCGGCGACGGTCGCAGCGACGCGACCCTGGTGCGCAACACGGGCGGCGGGCAGAACGGAACGATGACCTGGAGCGTGCTCGACAGCAACGGCGGCGCCAGCCAGAGCTTCGTCCACGGACTTTCGCTGGACCGCTTCGTCGACGGCGACTTCGATGGCGATGGCATCGCGGATGCCGCGGGTTGGCGTGCGTCGACCGGAACTTTCCTGGTCCGCCGGTCGTCGCGGCCGGGCGACGCCTTGCTGGAGATTCCGCTCGGTCGCCAGGGCGATGATCCCAGGCACGTCGGCGACTACGACGGCGACGGCGTCGCGGACGCCGCGGTCTACCGTATGGGCGGTCAACCGCGCTTCCTGATTCGCCTGTCCAGCACCGGACAGTTGCGGGAACTGCTCGTCGACGGCGGCACCCCGTCCGGCGGAATCGACCTCAATGGCGACAACCGCGCCGATGTCGCCGTGCAGACCGAAGGCAGCGGCAACCTCGCGCTCTACCGTCAGTACGACGGCGTCACCGGTTTCAACTTCCTCAACGTCGAGTTCGGCGAGTACCTTGCCCTGTTCGCCACCGGCAATCACGCCGGCAATGCGCGCGGCGACATCACCCAGGTGCAATCCATCGGCGGTTTTTGGCACTGGACCACGCGCGAAGCGATCACCGGCGCGATCCAACCAACAGTGACCCTCGGCGCAATCGCCGACCGGCCGCTCACCGGCGACTACGACGGCGATGGTCTGGACGACTACGCAGTCTGGCGCAGCAGCAGCACCCCCGGCCAATCGCGCTTCATCGTGCGCCGCTCGAGCAACCCGGCAACCCCCGTCGAGACGCCCGCCGGACTGAACGGCGACATTCCAGTGGCCGGCGCTAGGGTGAATTGAGTTACTAATTCTTCGCAAGTAAAGCGGAGAGCCTCCGCCTCCCTGTGCGGCAGTTCGGGGACCTGCCGCTGAACGGCCGGCCGCGGCAATTTTCTGAGCTGCCTGTGCGGCAGTTCGGTGCGCCAGGCCCTCACCGGTGATCGACAGCGGTTTCTGAGCTGCCTGTGCGGCAGTTCGGGGATCGGCCGTGGACGCCGAAGGCTGCGTGATTTTCTGAGCTGCCTGTGCGGCAGTTCGGGCAATGGACCGCGCCGAGACGCAGGCACAGCATTTCTGCGCTGCCTGTGCGGCAGTTCGGGCCCAGTGCATCCAGTTTGTTGATCCACCTTTTTTTGAGCTGCCTGTGCGGCAGTTCGGACCAGCGCGGCGTCTTCGTGGGCGACCGGCATTTTCTGAGCTGCCTGTGCGGCAGTTCGGGACAGCCAGCAGTTGCACAACCGCCCGATGCTTTTCTGAGCTGCCTGTGCGGCAGTTCGGACCAAACTCTACGCCGAGCCAATGCCGGCAAATTTCTGAGCTGCCTGTGCGGCAGTTCGGGTGGAAAGTGCGATCGACGAGCCGGCGCCGGTTTTCTGAGCTGCCTGTGCGGCAGTTCGGGTCGTCGGCGCAGAAGATCCACCAATGGCAACTTTCTGAGCTGCCTGTGCGGCAGTTCGGACCGTCAGCAGCGCGTCGATGCTCGCCTCGTTTTTCTGAGCTGCCTGTGCGGCAGTTCGGTCGATCACCCGCGATGTCACCCGCGACACCGATTTCTGAGCTGCCTGTGCGGCAGTTCGGGACTCGGCCCACGACTCGGCCACGCGCTCGATTTTCTGAGCTGCCTGTGCGGCAGTTCGGCCTGAGTGGCGAAACCCACGGGAACAGCCTTTTTTCTGAGCTGCCTGTGCGGCAGTTCGGACGGTCAAGCTGTCCGATGGCGTCGATTTCGATTTCTGAGCTGCCTGTGCGGCAGTTCGGGAAATGGCAAACGTAATCGTTACCGAGTACCTTTTCTGAGCTGCCTGTGCGGCAGTTCGACTGACCGTGATTGACGATGACGCAGGCTATGCTTTCTGAGCTGCCTGTGCGGCAGTTCGGGATGTCATGGCCGCGCTGTCGGTCAGTGATGCTTTCTGAGCTGCCTGTGCGGCAGTTCGGCTATTGGCGGCGGTGCAACAAATCGCGCATCGTTTCTGAGCTGCCTGTGCGGCAGTTCGGTTGCTGCTTGAGAGCGGCGATTACCTTTTGCTTTTCTGAGCTGCCTGTGCGGCAGTTCGGGCCAAGGCCGGCTCACCGCTGATGATCCTGCTTTTCTGAGCTGCCTGTGCGGCAGTTCGGGGCTATCTCGTGTCCGCTGGCCTGATGACGCATTTCTGAGCTGCCTGTGCGGCAGTTCGGACATCAGCGAGTACCTGTGCGGCGAATACTTCTTTCTGAGCTGCCTGTGCGGCAGTTCGGGCAGGGCGTCGCGCCGCACTTGGCGATGCACATTTCTGAGCTGCCTGTGCGGCAGTTCGGGCTACACGTCGGCGATTTCCCCGGTTACGTCGTTTCTGAGCTGCCTGTGCGGCAGTTCGGGCAATGTCGCCCTCTTGGTCCGCGCGCAGAACTTTCTGAGCTGCCTGTGCGGCAGTTCGGTCGTCGGCAGTCTCTGCGCCGCTTTCTGCGCATTTCTGAGCTGCCTGTGCGGCAGTTCGGGGAATTTCGAGATATGAATGTGTTCAAACCGTTTTCTGAGCTGCCTGTGCGGCAGTTCGGGTCGTGCCGATGGTGATCGAGAACTCGCCGGTTTTCTGAGCTGCCTGTGCGGCAGTTCGGGACATAGCGCCCTGCCGGGCGCAGTGTGCGCGTTTCTGAGCTGCCTGTGCGGCAGTTCGGTGCTGGCGTATTGAGTGGCGCGTGATCGGAGCTTTCTGAGCTGCCTGTGCGGCAGTTCGGGAGGGCTGCGAGTTGCGTACGCGTACGGTGCATTTCTGAGCTGCCTGTGCGGCAGTTCGGACGACGGCGAGAGCGTGATCGTCGGGCCGATCGTTTCTGAGCTGCCTGTGCGGCAGTTCGGAAGCCGATGCAGTTCGGGCACGCGGTGACGATTTTCTGAGCTGCCTGTGCGGCAGTTCGGGCCGGCGAGATCCGCGCGGGCTCGATCTCGCTTTTCTGAGCTGCCTGTGCGGCAGTTCGGCGTGGACGAATGAATGGTCGGACGAGCTGATCTTTCTGAGCTGCCTGTGCGGCAGTTCGGACCGCGACGACCACCGGCAGCGTGGCCGGCCATTTCTGAGCTGCCTGTGCGGCAGTTCGGATGGTGAAATAGGGCTCGCCGGTGAGCGGATTTTTCTGAGCTGCCTGTGCGGCAGTTCGGTGGTTCGCGCGCTGCACCCTGCCGGGCCCGCATTTCTGAGCTGCCTGTGCGGCAGTTCGGCGAAGGCTGGCGGGCACTGGGGGAATTTCTCTTTTCTGAGCTGCCTGTGCGGCAGTTCGGCCCGGCGCTGATGTGCGCCGAGGGGACGATCAGTTTCTGAGCTGCCTGTGCGGCAGTTCGGCCATCTCCGGCCGCACATACGTCGACCGATCGTTTCTGAGCTGCCTGTGCGGCAGTTCGGGCGTCGTTCCGCTTGTTTCGTGGGTGCAAGCATTTCTGAGCTGCCTGTGCGGCAGTTCGGCGTCGTTGCCAGAGCTGAGGAATACTTCTGATTTTCTGAGCTGCCTGTGCGGCAGTTCGGATATGTTGGATCGGGGGTTCCTTCGTTGTCGTTTTCTGAGCTGCCTGTGCGGCAGTTCGGTGGAAGATGGTGTTCATTACGCAGCCCCCTTCTTTCTGAGCTGCCTGTGCGGCAGTTCGGGCGACATCCGGGGCTCGTCGTCAATACTTTCTTTTCTGAGCTGCCTGTGCGGCAGTTCGGATGGGCAACACGGCATGGGCCGCGGCCACCGATTTCTGAGCTGCCTGTGCGGCAGTTCGATTGGAGGGCGAGGAAATGAATCAATTCGACATTTTCTGAGCTGCCTGTGCGGCAGTTCGGTCATGGGCAGCGACAACAGTTACGGCGTGCTGTTTCTGAGCTGCCTGTGCGGCAGTTCGGCTGCGCAAGTGTTCCTGCGGCATCGCGCAGCATTTCTGAGCTGCCTGTGCGGCAGTTCGGCAGACCCCGTGCACGGAGTGCGACCACTTCCAGTTTCTGAGCTGCCTGTGCGGCAGTTCGGGACATAGCGCCCTGCCGGGCGCAGTGTGCGCGTTTCTGAGCTGCCTGTGCGGCAGTTCGGGCTGAGGGCTTGGCTGTATGCGGTACCGGTCTTTTCTGAGCTGCCTGTGCGGCAGTTCGGTTTGGCGAACTCAACGGGCGAGCTCTGGTTTCTTTCTGAGCTGCCTGTGCGGCAGTTCGGGCCAGGTGATTACCAGAGAACCGGGTTCCGGATTTCTGAGCTGCCTGTGCGGCAGTTCGGACAGCCGTCTGCAGGTCGCCACCTGCCAGCCATTTCTGAGCTGCCTGTGCGGCAGTTCGGGAGCACTCGCTCTCGGGTGCGCTGATTGTGCATTTCTGAGCTGCCTGTGCGGCAGTTCGGGTGGTTGACCTCACGCCGGGCATCGACGACCATTTCTGAGCTGCCTGTGCGGCAGTTCGGGCACCTTTACGTCGACGATGGTGCCGGCGGCTTTTCTGAGCTGCCTGTGCGGCAGTTCGGTGCTCAGGCTGCCGCGCTTGAGGCCCTGCGCTTTTCTGAGCTGCCTGTGCGGCAGTTCGGCAACGCACTACGTCAGCAGCGGGCTCATCAATTTTCTGAGCTGCCTGTGCGGCAGTTCGGGTATCTTGACGCCAAGGCGGGGGTGTAATCATTTTCTGAGCTGCCTGTGCGGCAGTTCGGTGATACTGGACAAGAGCAAGGGGTTGGTGCTGTTTCTGAGCTGCCTGTGCGGCAGTTCGGCTGCAGTGGGTCGATGAGTTTGCGCCGTGGAATTTCTGAGCTGCCTGTGCGGCAGTTCGGATTGTCGCGCGGAAACGGCATCGCCGGGCCTTTTTCTGAGCTGCCTGTGCGGCAGTTCGGCCACCTTGACGGAGTCGCTGGGCTCATCGATTTTTCTGAGCTGCCTGTGCGGCAGTTCGGTAGAGCATCTCTTGACTAAGCTTCTGTTGTCAAAGAACTTTCCGGTCGATTGCATGCGCCGACCCTCCATTTCGGAGGGTCATGCAACGCATTGATTTCGAATGACGTTCTGGCTCAGTGCAAGAAAAGGGTCAGAACCAAGGTACCGTCGCCGTGGCGCTGATTCCGTAAGCATTGAAGTCCCCGCTGACCGATCGGGTCTGTTCTGGTCCCTGCTTCAGAAAAAGCCGGAACCGTTGCCCCGTGCTGCGACTTGAGATCTCGACGAAGGGCAGGCTGAGGCGTTCCGCGGCGCTGTCGGGGATCTGTGCTGTCGCCTCTTCGGGGCTGAGTTGTTTGCGTCGCATCAGGCGCCGACGTAGCCGCTCTGGGCTGCTCTTCGCCTGGACTCGCAGCAGGCGGCGGTGCCGCGCGTCTGGCGGCACCGCGCTCACGTCTGACAATTGCACCATTTGCTGCATACCACCAAGCCAGGCCGTCGCCATCAACGATTCCAGTGCGACCGCGCTGGCGTGCAGTCGCAGCACGTCGCCGAGCGTTTGCGGCTTCAGTTTCCAGCCCGGAAAGCTGACCCCAACGTCGGTCCGTTGCTGTTCCGCCAGCACTCGGTGCATTTTGGAGAACAGCGCATCCATCAGCTGGCGCTCCGGAAACTCTGGATCTGGCCGCAACCGGATATCAAGGTAGTGATCCATGCCGAATCACTCCTTGCCGGATGCACCGAAGACACCGCCGCGCACCAGCGTAGCCATCACGTAGTGCTGATCGCCTTCACTCGGCACACGGTCCTTGATCATCCAGCCATCGAGCAGGGAGTAGAAATCGCGACCTTCTTTGGGCTGGCGAAAGGCCTTGCCCAATGAGGTGACCGAACCGTAGGGCTCGACAGCGATGGGGCCAGTCTGCTCGTTCTCGGGGTACCAGGTGTCGATCGTGCGCAAGGCATTGCCGATCTTCTGCGAGTGCATGCCGGCCACATTGCTGACGTGGTACAGCGTCTTGCTCTTGGTGCTGTTGCCCTTGTCCAGGATCAGCTCCTGCGACGGGAAGACTTCCTGTCCCTCTCCCATCCGGGCGTACGCTGTTACTTCGAGCAGCACATAGCCGGAACCCGAAAGGCCACCATCGATCACGGCGCTGAGCTGATCGAGCTCGGCGCTGCGCTTGTCGAAACCATCGACCGGCAAGTCGAATGCGGCAAAGGTCCAGTTGCCGACAGCCTGTCCACCCGCGAGTTGACGCACGCGGACTTCGACGGTCTCCGCGCAAATCCGGTTGCGCCAAAGGAAACGACCGCTGGCGATATTGCTGGCATAGCGATGGGCGAGTGTCGCGAAGCGGTGCTTTTCGACATAGGCGCCGACCAGTCCCAGCAGCTTCTCGCGATAGTCGGAATTGTTGCAGGCCGATGGCTGGCCGCAGCCGCCGAGCACACGCAGGGTGAAACGCGCCATCAGCGTGTCGGTGCCGGTCGGCAATGTGGCGACATCGACTGTTTGCAGATTCGGGTTCTCGATGGCGGCATCGAGCTTCGCCGGATCGGCGTCCTTGGTTTTCAGCCGATTGCTAATGGTGCCGCGCACCGATTTCTCGCGGATGGTGATCGGTGCCCAGGATTCGGGCTTCTCGCGATCGTCCCAACAACCCGCATAGAAGATGGCGTCGGATGGATCGAGTTTGCGTTCAAAGGCCAGGACGGAAGCGGTGGTCAGTGTGGCGTTTTTGGTAGACATGATGGCGATTCCTAGGATTGATATTGATTGACGACGCGGTAGAGGCCGGCATCGGGCTCAGCCTGATGGCGCCAGAGCAGGTCTTCGATGGATTTGATGCGGTGCGGGCTGAGCCATTGGCCCAGCGAGAGCAGACTTTCGACAAAACGAAACGGAACCGTGCGATCGCGGGCGCCGGTTACAGCGCCCGGCGCGTGGAGTTCGGAGATTGCGCAGTAGCCGACAGTGATCGGTACCAACCAACCCGGTTTCACGCGCTTCGGATCTGGCCATTCCACCTCGGTATCGCCGTCGGCAACGGGCAGTGGTGCGGGATAGTGCCATCGCGCGAAATCGAGCAAGGCATCCAGCGTCGTGGCGTCGGGCTGGGTCGCCCGCAACTCCTCCAGGTGTTCGATCAACAAGTCACCGCGACTGACCAGCGCAAAGCCTGGTAGCAGTTGCCGCATGAGACGCGGCACCTGCGGGTCTTCATCGGCAAAGTTGTCCGATACCCAACCACGGGCACGCACGTTGCGCGGCACATCGCCACGGAACACGCTGCCCCCGGCCAGCCGCATGCCAAGCGCCAGTTCCATTAATTCGTCTGCGAGCGTGACGGCAAGGCCAGCGTTGGTCGGCGCATCCTCGCCATCGACCGTCAACACCAGGCTGACGGTCAAATGGGCGCGGCCTTCCTCGACAATGGCTGCGGTTTCGCCGAGTTCATCGACCGGATTGCGCGTCAGGGAGAATGAGCGAGGCACGAATGGCGAGCTAACGGCGATCTGCGGCTCCACTCTGTGGCAGACGACGCCCACGCCATGAAAGCGCAGATCACGCCCTCCTTCGCGCACCTTTCGCTCCAGTGCATGGGCAAATCCGGTGAAGGCGCTGGGCGCCGGGAAGCCCCAGGTCATTGGACTGGAGATCGCGTTGGCGGCCTGGATACGAAGATGCGGCAGCAACACCACACAGGAATAGTGTTTATGCGGCATGACGCACCTCCGACGGCTCGCGTTCGTCGCGTTCGGCTTCGAGTTCCTTCTGCAAGGCCTCCAGATGCGGCGATACAGCGTGCTTCCACGCCATAGCTTCAGCATCGCCGAAGGCCGTTTTCTTGGTCTGCAACGTCGAGTTCAGCCAGTTCGAAAAGGCTTTGGCGATTCGAGCAGGCCATTCCCAGCGGAGTTCGGGATCGTCAAGGTAATGAGCTTCGCCAATCGACTCGGGATCGAGCCATGCTCGCTGGGTTAGGCTCAACCGACACTCAGCTTTTTCGCTCCAGCGTGGCGTCAGTGAACGCAACTCCGCCGCGTAAGCAAGCAATTCACCGACGATGTTGTCGACAAACTCCCCACGCGTCCGACGAATGCCGACGTTGTTGTCGTCGGCTGCCCGATGCTCGTGAAGAAACTGACGAAGCGCGCCGGTCATTTCCTTGACAGCACGCCGTCCGGAAAAGGCGCGATCGAAGACCGACGTGCAGTTCATCGGTGCGCGCACCGGCGGACTAGTCCAGCCAGGCGGCAAGCCAGACATCAGGTGCGTCTTGCCGCCGCGCTCGCTGTTGAGCTGGCTGATGTTCTGCGGCTTGCTGCCGCCGAAGCTCTGAATAGCCAGTCCCGGGTATTCGACGTAGCCGAGTTCGGATGGCCGCCGCTTGCGCCGCGCCTCTCGCGCGGCCTTTCCCTCGTCGCTCCAGCGATCCGCCTGCAGGATCTGGTGCCACCTATGCACCAGCGCACTCGGATACAAGGGTGCGAGCAAGTGGTATTGATCGTCGGCGACCGGGAAGTAGATCTGCTTTGCGAGCGTGTGCGAAGCAGGCGCAGACTTGGCGAGCGCGACACCCGTCAACGCTGTTGCCCATTCGGCGGCGGTGGTGGGATCGTCCGACAGCGCCATACGGGCGCAAGGATCGTCGCGCAACAACCGGTGGATGAGCGCTTCGCCGTTGTGGTTGAGCTTGAGCAGCTTGAAAACATCTAGAGCGGCGGCATTACCCACTACGTCCAGTGCGCTGGACTGAAGTGAGCTCGTGCCAAGCAAATCATCGGGAAGCGGGATTGCTTGCTGCAGGTAGATGGTGCTGCCGCGAGCATCGGGGTGAATCGCTTTCAACGTGTGGGATGCCAACTGCAGTTGCGCCACTCGCTGTGCCGCTGATGCGAGCCAAGTGTTGCGCTGGTGCTGGGCCAACAGCTCGCTGCGCTTTTCGTAGTCGTCGTCCTTGAGCTTGTCGAGCTTGTCAGTCAATCGCTGCTGGATGAACTCGTCGATGACCGCGCGCAGCCTTTGCGGGTCGTCGGAATGGTCACTCATGGGTGCTTACCTTATTGCGAATGATCAGTGAGGTAACATCCGCCTAGAGCAAAGTCGCTCAAGGCGGATCCATCAATGTCGCGGTCTTCATATCCCCCTGGGGTAGTGGCTGATCACCTCGGGTCCTCCCTTTTTGTGCCGAGCCCTCAAGCGCGGCTTTGCTTTGTTGCGGACCCTCATCGCGTTGCAGCACGGGGAAGGTCGAAGTTCAACCATGTCATTCTTGGTAAGGGTGGCGGCAAACACAGCTTACGCCTGATGGTCGTTTGTAGGCAATGACTGCGTCATGGAGCACTGCCGACGAGGCAGCTCAGAAAATGTCGTTCTTCGTGAACTGCCGCATAGGCAGATAAAACAGTGAGTTAGTGATGCGCACTACATCGATCGACCTGCCTGACGAGATACACGACGCCGCCTTGGCACTTGCCACGCGTCGACACCAGTCGCTCAGCGAGACCATTGCGGCGCTGATCCGACGCGAAGTGGACCCGCAATCCACACCACCTGATCCGGTCATCACGATGATCGACGGCTTCCCGACGTTGTCGATCGGGCGGCCCATCACGGCGGCAGAAGTGCGAGAGCTGTTGGACGAGGATTCGTGAGCGGGGCATTGCTTGACGCCAACGTGTTGATTGCCCTGGCCACGCCGGAGCACGCCAGTCGGCCGGCCTGCATTGCCTGGTTCAACAATCGAAGCGATCCCAGATTCGCGACATGCGCACTGACCGAGGGCGCGCTTTTGCGCTTTGTCTTGCGGGTCCAAGCGCGCCCCTCTGTTCCCTTGGCCTTGGATCTGCTTGCCGCCATCCAGACTCTGCCCGGGCATTTCTTCATCGCTCACGCGCCGAGCTACAGAGAAGCCGAGCTGGCAATGGTTCGGGGGCACAAGCAATTGACCGACGCTTATCTTGCTTCGGTCGCGCGCGGAAACGGTCTCAAACTGATCACGTTGGATGTGGGGCTCGCAGCGATTCATGGCGATGTCTGCCTACTCCTTGCCGGATAGGTTCTGCCCGCTAACCGGTGTTCCGGCGCATTCCAAGCGCATCGTCGTAGTACCAGGTGCTGGCATTGCCCGATGAGCGACTGGTCGAGGCCGGTAGTTGAATGGTCCCGTATCGGCGCGCCGCGAATTCCAGGTCGAGTCCTTGGGCATCGGCGAGGGCCGTCAGTGCGGATAGATATTCGCCCGCGATCCAACGGTGCATTCGTTCGCCGAAGCGGGAAATCGGTTTGGCGTCAAAACGTGAGGCAACGGCCACGCCCAGCGCGCCATCCTCTTGCAGCGAGCGCCAACTCCATCCCGTTTTGTGGTCATCGTCCGGGTACAGCACGAAGGTCTCCTGCGGCTCGCTGGCTCGGAACGGCCTAGTGCGTTGCGCGGTCGCCGTTAACGCCACGGCACTCTCCCACCAGCGGCGAATGTTGAAATTGGCGAATTGGTCGTCGGCCAACATGAGACGGCGCAATTGCTCATGCTCCAGGTCGACCAAATTGTTCGCCGGATTGAGCGTCATTCGAACCGCAATGCGAGGCGCGGACGTGAGTGGTTGATAGTCCGTCGGCAGCAGCAAATCTCCCAGGCGATGACTCTTGAGCTTGAACGAAGCGCTCTCGAAACCCGGGAATCGAAACGCCAGCGTGTCGCGCCCTTCCACGTCGCGCCAGTTGCGTTCGAGGAGAATGATGTTCGGCTCGCTCGACACGCTGGGTGGCCGATGCCGTCGCACGCGGCCGGCGATCTGGATGATCGAGCGCATGGATGAGGGCTCGATCACGGCCCAGTCGTAGTCGTGATCGCGGCCGACCTCGGCGACCGGCGAGGCCAGCACGACGAACACCTGATTCGGTTCCCCACTCGCATCCAGCGCGCTGCGCATGTCGGCGTCTTCGAACAGGGCCGTTTCCTCGTGGCGGGCCAGCAAGCGATCGAGTCGACGTTCGATGTTGGAACGCAGCAGCAAGGGGAAGCGCGAGTGATAGACACACAGGTGGATACGCGTGTCGGGAGGCGCGTTCATCGCCAACAGGGTGCGTGCGATATCGATCAGCGGATCGATGTTGGCCATGCGCACCAGGCCGGTGCTGACCCGTTTGCCTGACTTCGGATCGACCGTGTGATGCGCCTTGTGCAACTCGCCGATTGACTGCTGGATCAGCTTGGCGAACGCGTGCTTCCTGACCGACGCATCGCCAGCAGGGATTGTCACGGGTGCGATACGCGCAATCCTCCTGATCTCTTGTTTGGTGCCGATGTTTCTAAGCCGCTGGTCGACAAACTTGGCGTGTGCAGTAGCGAAGCTTTCCTCGTCGGGATGGTCGCTCTGCTCGGACTTGTACTCATCGAACCAGCCACAGCAGACATTGATCGGCGCGCCGGGTCGTCCTCGATTGCGTTGGAACGCGGTCCGACCTGCGCAATAAGCCCCGAACAGTCCCTGGATAAGTGCCGGCGCCAAGGTGGCTGACGACAACAGCACGCGCGCACCGAACAGCCCCGCGAAATGTACCAACCGAGTCAGCGCGGGCAGATCGCCAAGATCAAAATCATCGGGCTCGTCGAGCACCAGATCGGAAGTCAGCAAACGCAGGATCGGCGCGATCTGATGACCGCCGCGCGTGGCTTCGCAGGCCGGCATCAGGTGGTCCACCGTGCATACGAGTACCGGCGCGCTGAGCAGCTTGATCAGTTTGTCGTTGCCACGCTTCAGCCAGGCTCCGAAAGTGCCCTGCGGCGTCGCACCCTCGTAGCGAACGTGCACCTGTTCCTCGACGAGTGCCTCGGCCGACGCGCTGCCTCGGGCTCTGGCGTTCTCCTTCCGCGCCTGCTCGTGCAGACCGCGTACCGCACTGCTGCCGATCATCACCGCCAGGTCGTCGTCAGCCAGATGCAATCGATCGCGATAGGCATCGCCGGTCTGCAATGTCAGCGTGCGCAGACCGAGCGCGACGCAGAAGCGTGCACCCCGCTGCGGATGCGCCAATCCGTACATTATTCGCGCGTTGGCCAGCGTCTTACCGCAGCCTGTAGAGGCCATGTTGACGCCGAAAAAGCCCTGCTCTGCGGAGCGTTGTTGCAACGCTACCGCGACATCAAAGGCACGGTTCTGCCAGCGAAAACGCTCGTCTGTGGTGCGCTGGGCGAAAGCCTGATGGCGTGCCAGGCGTGCGAAGCTGCGCCCCAACAGCGGCAAGTCACGGACCACTTCCCGCGCGTATCCAGCGACTCCGATCAGGTGCTCGTCCAGTCGTTGCTTGAGGTTGCCATCGCTGTCCGTGTTGGCGTACGCGAGGTATTCAGGGTCATTCAGCGCACGGTTTCCCGTCTCGCTGGAGAACTGGTGGTCGGCCATCATCAGCGCTGTACGCGAAAGGTGCGCGACGTACGGATCGAGCAACCAGTCGCGCTCGGTCAGACTGCGCACGCGCTTGCGCATGCGCCCGGCCAGTTCGGCAACCGCCTTGCGCCAAGTGGCGCTCGCATGCGGAAGTCCAAGATCGAAGCGCCAGCAGTCGGCCTTTTCCGACGTCGATGCATCGGTGCGCGCGGAGCACCAACTGGCATCGAGCGACGTCCAGATCCGATCGAACGCGAATTCGGCTCGGGTGGTCGCCTCGCGAGGTGCAGGCAAGCGGTGGTGGGTCAGGATCAGCCAGCCTATCGCGCGTGCCAGCGGCGGTAGCGACGGGAACGGCGGCAGCGCGTCGACAACGCCATCGCACTGCAAACGCGCCAGCCAACTCGTTTCGCGCGAATCGGGCAGTTTGCCAAGGCGCTCCAGCCAGCCCGCATCGTCGTCGTTGCCAACAAATGCAAGGAACAGGCGCAACGAAACCCATTCGTGCCGATAGGCGTCGGCGACGAACGGCGCGTGCGGACGCAGTTTCGCCTGGAACTGGGCGTTGGCTTTGCCGAAGTCATGCCAGAGCCCCGCCATCCGTGCCAAATGACTGATGACGCCTGCGCTATGCCAGTCATTTTCATCCTTGGTCCGCAACACATCGTGCACCGTGGTGTTGGTCGGCACAGCGCCGACTGCGTTGAACCGGCTGGCATCGCCAACGATCCACATCAGCTCGCTGTGATCGGCGCCGCGGATCCAGTGGCAAGCGACCGCCGTGTTCTTGCGGGCGGTCTTGCGCAGCAATTTTCGCAGCGTGTTCAGACCGTCCATCGTGATTGGCGTCTGCCAAGTGCGATCGCCGCGACGCTCGCCGAACTGGTCAAGGATGCGGCGTGTTTCGGTCAGTGCCCGTTTCTCGCATTGGGAGATCAGCAGAACGTTCATGCGGCACCTTCCGCTGATTCGCTAGCGATCCGCTTCAGTGTTTCGATCATGAAGTCGAGCGCTTCCGCGCGGACCAATGCTTCGATGCAGTTTTGACGAAACTGCTGCTCATCGTCGCCGCGAACGGCGGAGATAAAGGCCTGGGGGAGAATCAACGCATCCTTGACCAAGTCCGCGACGTCGAACACCAACCCGCCACGGCGAGTCTTGCCGTGTAACACCGCCAGCCCGTGTGGCAACCCAAGTACCCATGTGGCCGTCGCGGCCAATCCGTAGGCCAGATAGTTGCCATGATCGAGGAATCGATTCGCTGGGTCGCTGCCGCTTCCGCTCTTGGCGCGGGTGAAATCACCGTACTGAGTCGCGACGGCCGCCAGTCGAAAAAGGTGTTTCGAGAGCCGCGCTTCCTCCGTCAATAGATGCTCGACATCGGGGCATGCAGATACGTTCGACGCTGAACGCTTCAGTGCGATGTCGAGTTCGTTCGCATCGATCTCGAAGCCGCCCGACTTCGCGATCCGACTCGGCGCCCATGCGGCGCGAATCCGCTCCAGCCGCGCGAGCTGCAAGCTCTTGGCGGCGGCCAGACGTTTGGCATCGTCGAACCAGAATCGAACCCAGGCTTGCAGGTATTCGGTCGGGCGATACTCGCTTTGCGGCGAGAACCAAGCGACTTCAATGTCCACTTCGTTCGCCGAAAAGAGTGGCGTCCCGCCGCCGCCGCAGAATCCAACCAGCACGCCCGCCTTGGCGAGTTCGCGCATCGCCGCCTGTGTCACCGAAGTCCCCGTCCCCAGCAGCACCGTCGTCGTGTTTGCGATCGGGATATTCCAATAGAGCGACTGTTTGCCCTGATCGGTGACGTACTCGACGCGGCCGCCTTTGACCAGCACGCGACAGTGCTCAAGGAAATAGATGTTGGCCCGTTTGGAGTGCAGGACCGACTTCAGGTCAGATGGCGCGATGTCCTTCATGTCCGCTGCTCCTCGACTGAACTTGATGTTGCGCACCGAATGGCACCCAAGGAAATCCAGTTATCGGGAGTCTGTCTCACGGACTGAGACTGAGCGCGATTCTCGTCGCGTCGGAGCAGGTAATCCGGACCGAAGGACTCGGGCAGCACTCAGGCACGGACCGCTCGCATCAAGGCAGTTGAAGGCGTTTGACAGTTCCTGTTGGCCAGGAATGCCTCTTCACGGCACGCCGTCAGGCCGCCTTGTGAACCGAAACGCACTTTTCGCGCATGATCTCGGCTGCAAACGCCAGTGCCGCCAGGGTGTCGCCGCGCGTGATATGGGTACGCGTCCAGCATCTGCTCGTAAGTCCAGCTGTCCGCCAGCCAAGCCAGGATCAACTCCACCGAGATTCGGGAGCCCTTGATGGTGGACTTGTCGAGCAGTATCCCCAAGGTTGGTAAAGATGTGATCACGCCAGTTGGCCATCGGAGCCTCCCCTTGTGTTCAATACACTTGCTGGTGCAGCCGCGGATTGAACGTGGCTGCCGTTAGGCGCCCCCTACATTGCCCGCTGCGATCCCGCCGATCCCGCCCGTGCCGAAACAGCCGTCAGAATCCCGCTCAGGATGCGCACCGGGCTGGGTGGGCAGCCGGGAACGGCGACGTCGACCGGGATGACGTTGGATACCCGTCCGGCGCTGGCGTAGCTCTCGCCGAAGATGCCGCCGCTGCAGGCGCATTCGCCGATCGCTACCACCAGCTTCGGGTCCGGCGTGGCTTCCCAGGTGCGGCGCAGGGCGAGCTGCATGTTGCGCGCGACCGGGCCGGTGACCAACAGCATGTCGGCGTGGCGCGGGCTGGCGACGAAGCGGATGCCGAGGCCTTCGAGGTTGTAGATGGCGTTGTTGAGCGCGTGCATTTCCAGTTCGCAGCCGTTGCAGGATCCGGCGTCGACGGCGCGGATGCATAGCGCGCGGCCGAGGATGCGCTTGATGTCCGCCGCCATCGCGTCGAGCTGGCGCAGGCTGTCGTCCGGCTTGGGCGGGGACTCGCTGACGATGCCGACACGGGCGATCTGGCGCAGGGTTTTCAGCATGTTTGCGTCCTCGCCAACTCGTGGTGGAGGGCACGAGGGCACGAGGGCACGAGGGCACGCAAAAGCCAGGGCGTGCCGGGCTCATGCCTTCTCGTGCCCTCGTGCCCTCGTGCCCTCGTGCCCTCGTGCGCTCTCGCCCTCACAGATCACTCCCGCTGTACGACAAATTGAACGACTTGTTGATCAACGGAAAGTCCGGAACGATGTTGCCGATCACGGCGTGCTCCAGCACCGGCCAGTTCTGCCACGATGGATCATGCGCATGGCAGCGCTTGACGCGACCGCCCTCGCCCACCTTCAGGGCAATCACCACCGGACCGCGCCAGCCTTCGATGCAACCGACAGCGAAAGCGCCAGTGGCCGGCACGCCGACCTCGACACGATGCGCGCCGTCCGCCAGTTGCGCGGCGATGACGCCGACCAGGCGACAGGATTCGAGCAGCTCGTCGAAGCGCACGGAAACCCGCGCGGCGACGTCGCCGATGTCGGAACCGGCCTTCTTTGGCGCCAGTTCGGCGTACGGCGCGCACGGCAGATCGACACGCAGATCGAAGGCCTGGCCGCTGGCGCGTCCGGCGAGGCCGGTCAACCCGAGTTGCCGTGCCAGTTCCGGCGTCACCAGACCGGCACCGCTGAAGCGGTCTCTCACGCCGGCATGTTCGTCGAGGATGCCGTGCAGGTGCGCGACTTCGGTCGCCAGCGCGGGCATTGCCGCATACAGCGCCTTCAGCGCGTCCGCGGTCGGCACCGACGCGGTGCCACCCGGCACCACGAAGTCCATCAGGTAGCGCTGGCCGAGCGCCGCCTCGGTGAGTCGCAGCATACCCTCTTTCAACCGACCGAACTGCGCCAACGCAAAGGCGAATCCGGCGTCGTTGCCGAGCGCGCCGAGGTCGCCGAGATGGTTGGCGATGCGTTCCAGTTCCAGCGCCAGGGCGCGCAACAATGCAGCGCGCGGTGGGACAGTCACGCCGGCGCAGGCCTCCAGCGCCTGGCACCATGCCCACGAGTAGGCGACCGTGGAATCGCCGCTGATGCGCGCCGCCAGGCGATGCCCCTCAAGCAGCGGCAGTTCGGTGAAGCGGCGCTCGATGCCCTTGTGAACGTAACCGAGGTGCTGTTCGAGGCGCAGCACCTTCTCGCCGACCACCGAGAAGCGAAAGTGCCCGGGCTCGATGATCCCGGCGTGCACCGGCCCGACGGCAATCTCGTGCACGCCATCGCCCTCGACGCGCACGAAGGGATAGGCATCTGCCTCGGGTTCGCTGGGCGGCGGCGGCAGGTCGGCATCGCGCAACGGATGCACGTGCTCCGGCCATGCGGCGTGGCGCAGCCAGGGTCGCCGGTCGGGCTCCAGCGAGCGCAGGCCGTGCATGTCGAAAATCGTGCGCTCCATGCGCAGCGCGGCCGGAAAGTACCGGGTTGCGCTGGGGAAACTGATGTGGCCCTCGGCGAGCGCATGGCTGATCAGCAGTAACCCGTTGTCCGCAGCCAACAGGGCGTGCACGCAGGCTGCCGCATGCGGCGGCGTCTCCGCCCACAACGCGAGCAGGCGTCCGCCGGTCGCGGAGAAGTCGGCGAACGCCTGCGCCCAGCCTGCCGTATCGAGTTCGAGTGCATGCAGGCCGGGTGCGCCCGGCAAGGGCTGCGAACGATCGAACCACTGCGTTGCTGTCATCTCAGCCGCCCCCGATCAGCTGCGCCGCCGCGCGATACCAGTCGGCCAGAAACGGCGGAATGTACAAGCCGAGCAACAGTACCAGCAGCAGATGCACGAACACCGGCAGCAGCGCCGGCGGATGCGGCAGGCGCTTGCCGCTGGTCTCGCCGAACACCATCGGCTGCACCCGACCGAAGATCGCCGCGAAGGCCACGCCGAGGCCGAGCAGCAGTATCGGCGTCGCCCACGGCTGCTGCTGCATTGCGGTGGTCAGGATCAGGAACTCGGACGCGAACACGCCGAAGGGCGGCATGCCGAGGATCGCCAGCGTGCCCAGCATCAGCCCCCAGCCGATGGTCGGATTGGTGGTGACCAGACCGCGGATGTCGTCCATCTGCTGCGAACCGGTCTTCTGCACGGCGTGGCCGACGGCGAAGAAGATCGCCGACTTGGTCAGCGAGTGCACCGTCATGTGCAGCAACGCAGCAAAGTTGGCCACCGCGCCGCCCATGCCGAAGGCAAAAGTGACGATGCCCATGTGTTCGATCGACGAATAGGCGAACAGCCGTTTGATGTCCTTCTGCCGCCACAGGAAAAACGCAGCCAGCACCACCGACAGCAGGCCGAAGCCCATCAGCATGTTGGACGGCAGATTGCTGCCTAGCGATCCCTCGACCAGCACCTTGCAGCGCACCACCGCATAGATCGCCACGTTCAGCAACAAACCCGAGAGCACCGCCGAGATCGGTGTCGGGCCCTCGGCGTGTGCATCCGGCAACCAGTTGTGCAGCGGCGCCAGGCCAACCTTGGTGCCGTAACCGACCAGCAGGAAAACGAAGGCGAGGCTCAGCACCGAGGGTTCGAGCTGGCCCTTGACGCCATTCAGGTGCGTCCACAGCAGCGCGCTGACGCCCTCGGAACCGAGCACCTTTTCCGCTGCGAAGTACAGAAGGATGGTGCCGAACAGCGCCTGGGCGATGCCGACGCCGCACAGGATGAAGTACTTCCAGCCGGCCTCCAGGCTCGCTGGCGTGCGGTACAGCGTTACCAGCAGCACGGTGGACAGTGTCGCCGCCTCCATCGCCACCCACATCAGGCCGAGATTGTTGGTGGTCAGCGCGATCAGCATGGTCGCCATGAACAATTGGTACATGCTGTGGTAAAGCCGCAGCTGGCGCGAACTGACGCGCCCGTGCTCGCGTTCGATGCGCATGTACGGGCGCGAGAACAGGCTGGTGGTGAGGCCGACGAACGCGGTCAGCGTGACCAGGAAGACGTTGAACGGATCGATGAAGAACTGTTCGTTGGCGAACATCAGATCGCCCTGCCCGATCACCCGCGCCGTCAGCAGGCAAGCCGCGATGAAGGTGATCCCGCTGAGCAGCACATTGAGGTCCGGCGCCCGCGCACGCGCACCAAAGAAGCCAAGCAGCAGCGCGCCGAGCAGGGGTGTGCCGAGGAGCAGCAGGAAGTCCATTCAGGGCGCCATCCTGCGCTGCGCTGTTGATCTTGTGGGTCCGCGCTGCGCTGTTGATCTTGTGGGTCCAGACTTGTCTGGACGCTCTTCGCCAGAGCAGGAGCAGAAGCGTCCAGACAAGTCTGGACCCACAAGTGCAAAAGCGGCGGGGCACCTGCAGAAGCGATCTGCTCTTGATTTGGTGGGTCCAGACTTGTCTGGACGCTCTTGGTCTGAGCACCAGCAGAAGCGTCCAGACAAGTCTGGACCTACAGGAGCGGCAGAGCAGCGGCTATAGCGTCCAGACAAGTCTGGACCCACAAGTGCAAAAGCGGCGGGGCACCTGCAGAAGCGATCTGCTCTTGATTTGGTGGGTCCAGACTTGTCTGGACGCTCTTGGCCTGAGCACCAACAAAAGCGTCCAGACAAGTCTGGACCTACAAGAGCGGCAGAGCGGCAACAGCGTCCAGACAAGTCTGGACTCACCAGCGCCTGTCGGCGCGCCGCCGTTGCTCTTCCCCTGCCCCCTGCCCCTTGCCCCGCTTGTGCTGTTCGCGCTCTCATCAATCTCCCTCCTTGAGCGTCTCCAGGTGATGCAGGTCGAGGCTGTCGAACTGCTCGCGGATCTGGAAGAAAAACACGCCGAGCACCAGCATCGCGACCAGGATGTCGAGCGCGATGCCGAGTTCCACGATCATCGGCATGCCGTGCGTCGCGCTCATCGCGCCGAAGAACAATCCATTTTCCATCGACAGGAAGCCGATCACCTGGCTCATCGCCTTGGTGCGCGTGATCATCATCAGGAAGGCCAGCAGGATCACCGCGACCGCGATGCCGAGCGCGCTGCGCGTCGCGGTGCTGGCGAGTTCGGCGATCGGCTGCGCCAGGCCAAATGCAAACACCACGATCAGCACGCCGATCAGCATGGTGCCGGGGATGTTGATCAACGGCTCGGTGTCCCAGTACACCTCCAGGCGGCGGATCAATCGATGCAGCATCCACGGCAGGAACACCACCTTGAGCGCAAAGGTCAGTAGCGCCGACAGATACAGATGGGTCTCGCCGGTGCGCCAGGCCAGCAGCACGGTCGCAGCGGTCAGCATCAGCCCCTGCAGCGCCAGCAGGTTGACCAACGACACGATGCGCCGTTGCGACAACATGGCGAACGACAGCAGCAACAGCAGCGCCGCCAGCGCGTTGATGATCTGCAGGTCCAGCGGGGGTGCGCTCATCGGGCCACCTGCAACAGATAGGTCAACTGGCCGAGCACCGCGAGCAGGAAGGCGGTGGCGAGGAACTCCGGCGCGCGGAACACGCGCAACTTCGCGGACAGGGTTTCGATCAGCGCCAGTCCGGCGCCGACCACGCTCAGCTTGATCGCCAACACGATCACGGCCTGACCCAGCGCAAGCGGCTCGGCACCGGTCGCCAGCCCCCAGGGCACGAACAGGGCAAGACCGATGCATGCGTAGTTGAACAGCTTCAGCGCGGCCGCCCACTCCATCAGCGCCAGATGCCGCGCCGAATACTCGAGCAGCATGGCCTCATGGATCATCGTCAGCTCCAGGTGCGTCGCCGGGTTGTCGACCGGAATGCGCGCGTTCTCCGCCAGCATCACCATGGCGAAGGCCACCGCGGTGAACAACAGGCTGGCGTGGATCGCCAGCGGCTGCAGCATCAGGCGCTCGGAGATCAGCGGCAGCGCGGTGGTCGAGGTCATCAGCGAGGCGACGAAGATCACCATTAGCAACGCCGGCTCGGCGAGGAAACCGACCATCATCTCGCGCCGCGCGCCGAGCGTGCCGAAGGCCGTACCGACATCCATCGCCGCCAGCGACAGGAACAAACGCGCGGCGGCGAACAGGCCGACCAGCGCGATCGCATCGGCGGCACTGGTGAACGGCAGCCGGGTGCCCAGAGACGGAATCATCGCGGCGGCCGCGGCCATCGAACCAAACACCACATAGGGTGCGATGCGGAACAGCGACGAGGCATTGCTGGCGACCACCGCGTCTTTGTGGAACAGCTTGTGGATGCCGCGGTAGGGCTGCAGCAGGCTCGGCGCAGACCGGTTCTGCAACCAGGCGCGACACTGGTTGACCCAGCCGAGAAACAGCGGCGCCAGCGCCAGCGCGACCAGCACTTCTACGAACTGTCCGAGCCAGTTGAGGGCAGTCATAGCACCAGCGCCAGCAACACGATCAGGGTGACGAAGCTGTACAACAGATAGGTCGCAATGCGCCCCTGCTGCAATCCGGAAACCGCCGCGGCGATGCGTTGCACGATGCGCTCGATCGGCAGGTACAAGAGGCGCCACAGGCGATCGGTCACCACCACGCGATAACGCGGCGCCGCATCGAACGGCGTCGGCAATTCGCGCTCCATCGCAAAGAAAGGCTGAAACAGGTGACGGATTGGTTGTCCGAAACCCTCCGCGGTGTCCTGCATGCGCGCATCGGTGCGCGCGTAACCGCAGTCCCAGGGGTCGGCAAAACGCGTACGGCGGCGATAGAAAATGCGTCCGATCAACACCGTGGCCAACATCGCCGCCGCTACCGCCAGCAGGAACGCCAGTGGCGCGTAGCTGACACCGCGCCCGGGCATGGATGTCAGCATCCACCAGGAATCGCGCAATGCACGGATGCCCGATGCATTGACCCCGAGCGCGTCGACCACCGCCGCCAGCATCGGCACCATTTGTGCCGGCAGCAGGCCGAGCGCGACGCAGCCACCCGCCAGCCACAGCAGACCGAGGCGCTCCAGCCAACCGGCGTCGTGCGCGTCGCGCAGCGCTTGTTCGCGCGGCTGACCGAGGAAAATGATGCCGAAGAACTTGACCATCACATACCCGGCCAGCGCGGCGGCCAGCACCAGCAGGGCGGCGCCCAGCGGCAACAACATGTTGACGAATGGCTTGGGCACTTCGTGGGCATACAGGAAGGCCTGCAGCAGCAGCCATTCGGAGACGAAGCCGTTCAACGGCGGCAGGCCGGCGATCGCCAGCACGCCGACCAGTGTCAGCCACGCCACCCACGGCATGCGGTGGATCAGTCCACCGAGGTGGCCGAGATTGCGCTCGCCAGTGGCGTGCAGCACGGCGCCGGTGCCGAGGAACAGCAGGCTCTTCATGAACGCGTGGTTGAGCGCGTGGTAGAGCACCGCGACCAGCGCCAGCGCCGCCAGCGCATTCATGCCGACGCCGAAGAACACGATCGACAGACCGACGCCGGTGAACGCGATGCCGATGTTCTCGATCGACGAATACGCCAGCAGGCGCTTCATGTCCGACTGCACCGCGGCAAAGATGACGCCGTAGATCGCCGTGAACAAGCCGATGCCGAGCGCCACCATGCCCCACCACCAGACGGGCTCGCCGATCAGGTCGAAAGTGACCCGGAGCACGCCGTACAGCGCGGTCTTCAGCATCACGCCGCTCATCAGCGCCGACACCGGCGACGGCGCTGCGGGATGCGCCTCGGGCAACCAGACGTGCAGCGGCACCAGGCCGGCCTTGGCGCCAAAACCAAACAGCGCCAGAAGGAACGCGGCGCTCGCCCATTCCGGTGGCAGGGTCGCCGCGCGCATGGCATCGAAGGTGAACTGCCAACTGCCGCCCTGCAGCACACCGAAGGCCAGCAGGATGCCGAGGGCGCCCACGTGCGCGATCAACAGGTAAAGGAAGCCGGCGCGGCGAATCTCGGGAATGCGGTGCTGGGTGGTGACCAGGAAGTACGACGACAGCGCCATGGTCTCCCACGCGACCATGAACGCGTAGGCATCGTCGGCCAGCAGCACGAAACCCATGCTGGCCAGGAACAGGTGGTACTGCAGACACAGCACGCCCGGCAGCGTGCCCTCGCCGCTGCGGAAATAACCGGCCGCGAACAAGGAAATGCCGACGGAGGCCGAACCCAGCAGGAACAGAAACACGCTGCTCAGGGCGTCGCGCCGGACGTGCATCGGCAAATCAGGCAGTCCGAACGGCAGGACCATCGACTCGGCCGGGCCGGCGATGCTGAACACCGCCGTGATCGCCAGCAACAATCCAACCAACGCCCCGCCGATGAACAACTGGCGCCCGGCAAACTCCAGGCTGCGTGGGCGCACCAAACCAGCCAGCCCGATTGCCAGCCACGCGAGCAGCAGCAACAGCGAGAAGGACAGCGGCGAGTCGAGCAAACCGGGCACCCGAGGACTCCAGATGGGCATTCGATTCAGCGCGCGCCACTCGCGAAAGGGGTACGCGCTACACTTTCATGACACCCTGATGCTAATAACATCAGTCTAGATGCTACATCCATCAATGGTACACTACGACATTTGTCGTGGAACGATCATGATCACCGCAGCGCAATTACGTGCGGCCCGCGCACTGCTCGACATCGACCAACGCCAGCTTGCCAGCATGGCCGGGGTTTCCTTGCCGACCGTACAACGCATGGAAGCCTGCACGGGCACTGTCGGCGGCATGGTCGACTCATTGACCAAGATCATCGCTGCATTGGACGCTGCCGGCATTGATCTGATAGCGGACAATGCTGCAAGTCCATCCGGTGGCCGCGGCGTACGGCTGCGCTCGCCCAAAGTTCCGTGACTGCGCACCGCGCCAACGGAACGGGACACCCGAACGGATCGAGACACCCACTTTTCAGCATGCATTCGCATGCAACCAGGACCAGGAGACCCACCATGAAACCGGCAAGCAAGGCAGCTGCAGCTGCCGTCAGCAGCCATCCACCGGCATTGGCCCAACTGGACTCGCTGGCCTTCTTCGCGTCGTCCATGGAGCCACCCGAGGACGGCTTCGAAGTCCAGGTGCTGTGCTGGCCGACCATATCGTCGGCGTGGCGCGCACTGACCGATACCTGGCGCGCGCTGTATTCACCGGACTTGAAACGATCGCCAGCGGTCAGTGCAGCGTGGGTCAATCAGAGCGCGCCGCAGATCAGCTCGGTTTTCGCCGACCTCGCGGCGCTGGAAACCAGCATCGCCAGTCTGATCACGCGCACCGCGGTCGGCATGTCGGTGGCGGTGAGTACGCCGGCACGGCGCGCATCGCAACGCGAGTTGTTCGTCGAATGCCTGCACGGTTACCAGGAATTTCTGCGCACGCCGGGGCGCAGCGCGTTCACGGCGGCCGTGATCGACACGCCGATCGGCGCCGAACCGGTCGACGATCACTTTCGCGCTGCGATTCAGGGCATCCCGTTCCCGACGGCGCCGGCACTGCACCACTGGGAGGGCGCCAACAGTCCGATTCCCCTGGAGCTCGCGCGGGTCGCCAGCGCCGCGGTGGCGCGCTATGCCAGCAATCGCGAGGCCGGCAATCCGATTTTCGACGCGGTTCGCGGCAAGCTGGTCAGCACTCCGTTGTCGCTGACATCCACCTTGCGCGGGCGGCGGCGTTGAACTTCGGATGAGCGGTTTGCCGCGACGGTACGAGGGCGAGCCGCGATCGAGCGATGGCGAACCCAGACCATTCTGCGTCGATGGCGAACTGGTCAAATCGCTGCACTTCGACCTTGGCGAGACGCAGAGCCGGATGTCTTTGCGCGATCCGGCCGCACTGGTGCTCAAGTACACGCGAACCATGATGGGCGGTTTGCTGTTCAACCCGACACCGGGACGGATCGCGATGATCGGACTCGGCGGCGGGTCGCTGACCAAGTTCTGCCATCGCCACTTGCCCGAGGCGATCATCGACGTCGCCGAGGTCAATCCTCGCGTGCTGCAACTGCGCGACGATTTCATGATTCCGCCCGACGATGCGCGCCTGTCGGTCCATCTTGCCGATGGCGCCGAGTTCCTCCGGCGACTTGAGTTTCGCCAGACACTCGACCTGCTGCTGGTCGACGCCTATGGCCCCGGCGGCATTCCCGAGCATCTGTGCACGGCTGAGTTCCACCGCGACTGTTTGCGCACACTGGGGGTCGGCGGCGTTGCCGTCTTCAACCTGTTTCACGGGTTTCCGGACAGTGCACGCTGTCTTGCGCACATCCGCACTGTGTTTGGCGAATCCGTGCTGGTGGTCGGCGACGGCGACTGCAGCAACGACATCGTGTTCGCCTGGCGTGCGCCGCTCGATGACAGGTATCTGAAGGCGCAATCCCGTCCAACCCGAATTCCGCGACGGGCCTGGTCGCAGTTGGAGGCGGCAGTGGATCGAGTCCGTGGCGCCTGGAGGGATCGCGAAGCGGAGATCTGAAGCAGCATTCGACGCGCACGAGTAGATCGCAACCCTATAATTGGCACTCCCGCACGCGCGGGTAGAGTTACTGTAGAAGCTCAAGTCCTGAGGCGCGATGATGGCGTTCGAGACCACGCGCTGGAGCCTGATCCTGACGGCGCGGGAGACCGAAATGGATGGACGGGCGGCGCTGGAGAGCCTGTGTCGCGCGTACCGGGCGCCGGTGTTCGCCTACCTGCGCCATCGTGTTGGAAATTTCGATGACGCGCAGGACCTTACACAGGCCTTTTTCGCGCACTTCCTCGAACATCGCCTGCAGGATGTCGCCGATCCGGCACGCGGCCGATTCCGCAGTTTCCTGCTTGTTTGCGTCAGCAATTTTCTCGCGGCGCACCTGGCAAACGTCGGCGCCCTGAAGCGCGGAGGCCAGGCCACTTTTGTCGATGCCGCAGTGATCGAACAACTGCCCGGCAGCGAGTCTCCAGATCAAGCCTTCGATCGCGAGTTCGCGCTGACCGTGATCGAGCGCGCCATGGCGCGACTGGCCGAACAGGCGCGCCGCGCCGGTCGCGAGCACCTGCATGAGGCGCTGCAACCTTTCCTGACCGAGGACCCCGCGCGCGACGAGTACCAGCAGGTCGCCGATCGGCTCAATATGCGCCCCAATACACTGGCGGTGGCCATCTATCGATTGCGTCGCCGGTTGAGCGAGAAAGTGCGCGCAGAGCTGGTTGATCTGGCTGCCAGCCCGGAACTGGCCGCGGCGGAGTTGCGCCACCTGCGTGCGGTGCTCGGCGGGCTCTGATCTGGCGCATGCGTTGTAATCGCCGCAGATCAATCCATTAGTAACTGGCAGGTTGATCAAACGGGGGCCTGGCATGAACATCCGGAATGCGGCAGCGCCCGAGTTACCGCGCGGCGCCGAGGCTTTCGCGCAAACGCACTGGTCGATGGTCGCCGCGCTGCGCTCCGGCAGCGACGACTCGCAACGTGCGCTGACGCAACTGTGCTTGAGCTACTGGTTCCCGGTGTACGCTTACGTGCGTCGTTGCGGCCACGCTCCCAGCCTCGCCCAGCAAATCACCCAAGCCTTCTTCGGCGATTTGATCGACGCGATGCGCCGCGACGATCCGCGCGCAGTTGGTCAGTTTCGACAGTTCCTGCTGAATCGACTGGCGCGATTTCTCGGCGAGGGCTGGGCCAACCAGCGCCCAGGGCAACCCGACGCGAAACTGTCGCCACCGCTGGCGCTCGAGGATCTGGAGTCGCGCTTGCAGATTGCGCGCGCCGAGGGCTCACCCGAGCATTCGTTTCAACGCGGCTTTGCGTTGGAGGTGCTGGACCGCGCGATGAACCGGTTGCGCATCGAGGCGCAACAGGGTGGGCGCCAGCGCATGTTCGAACTGCTGGAGCCATATCTGACCTGCGAACCCGAGCCTGGCCAGTACCAGCACCTTGCCGACCAGTTGCATTCCGCGCCGATGGCGGTCGTGGTGGCAATCAAGCGACTGCGCCAACGCTTCCGTGAGCTGGTCGACGACGAATTGACCGAGACCGTCGCCAGCGCCGAGGAACTGGATGCCGAGCGCGACGCGCTGCTGGCGATACTGGGAGATGCCCGATGAGCGAGGGTGGCCGTCGACCCGATTCGGAGACCGTGCCGCCGCCCGGCGGCGCCCACGCCAACCTTGCCGCGCTGGCAAGGCTCGCATTCGGGACGGCACCGGGTCCGGAACTGCCGAGCGTGGCGCGGCATCTCGCCCTGCTGCCGCCGGACGCGCTGGATCTCGATGTCAACGATCCTGCTCAACGTGTACTCGGCGACTACGAGGTCATCGAGAAGCTCGGACAGGGCGGCATGGGCGTCGTCTATCGGGCACGTCAGCGTTCGCTGGGGCGCGATGTCGCACTGAAGCTGCTTGCCGCCGGCCCGTGGGCTTCCGACGACTTCATCGCGCGCTTCCAGCGCGAGGCGCAGTCGGCGGCGCGGCTGGCGCACCCGAACATCGTGCCGATCTTCGAAATCGGTGCGCAGGATTCGCTCAACTATTTCTCGATGCAACTGGTGCGCGGGCAGTCGCTGGCGCAGATGCGCGCCGAGTCCGGCGTCTTCGATCCCAGACACGCAGCGACCCTGGTGCGCACGATTGCAGAAGCAGTGGACTACGCGCATCGGCTGGGTCTGCTGCACCTCGACCTGAAGCCGGCCAATGTGCTGATCGACGCCGACGGCACGCCGCATGTGGCCGATTTCGGTCTGGCGCGTCCGCTCGACTCCAGCCTCGGCGTCGACAGCGACGAGGTCTCGGGGACGCCGAGCTACATGGCTCCGGAACAAGCCCAGGTGCGCTCGCACCGATTGTCGATGGCCACCGACATCTACGGTTTGGGCGCGATCCTGTTCGAACTGCTGACCGGGCGCCCGCCGTTCGTCGGCGCCAACCCGAACGAGACGCTGAAACGGGTGCTGCACGAGCCACCGCCCTCGCCGCGCGCACTGCGATCGACGCTCCCGATCGACCTCGACGCGATCACGCTGCGCTGCCTGGCCAAGGATCCCCGCGAGCGCTATTCGAGTGCACGGGCGCTGGCCGACGACCTCGGTCGCTTCCTCGAAGGACGCCCGGTCTCGGTGCGCCCCCTGCACGCCGGCCAGCGACTGCTGCGCTGGGCGCGGCGCGAGCCACGACTGGCGGCGTTGGTCGGCGCACTGCTGTTCTCGCTGGGCGGGGGCCTGGCCGCAACCTCATTGCAGTGGCAACGCGCCGATCGCAACGCCGAAAGTGCCAGCGCGAGCGCCGCACAAGCACGGCAGACCTTGTGGGATGCGCGCGCCGGGCAGGCATGGCGCGATGCCCAGCGTGGCGACAATTACGGATCGCTGCGGCTGCTGGCCAGCAATCTGGTCGAGCAGGAAGCCGCAGCGGACCCCGCCGAGGCCGCACTCGAACGCCGCCGTACCGGCGCTCTCGAAACGCTGGCGCCGCGCTGGATCGATCATTTGCAGCTCGATACCGGCAATGCCGGAAGTATCGCCCTCAGCGGCGATGCGCAACGGGTCGCGGTGTCCACGCACGCCCCGCACGACGGCCAGTGGCGCCCGGAGCTGCGCTGGCACCGCAGCGATGACCTCGGAAGCATGACAGCCGTCGCACTGACGACGGCCACCGGTGCGCCCGCCTCCGGTGTGCGCCAACTGCGCTTCAGCGATGATGATCGGCGCCTGCTGGCGACCGAAGACTGGGGTGCGGACAAGGTCACGCCGCCGGGAATCCAGATGCACCTCGTGGACATCGCCAGTACCAGCCCGGTCGGCTGGCCGACAGATTTCGAGCAACCTCATGACGCCACCTTCGCCGACGACGGCAGGCACGCCCTGCTGCGCAACCGGATTGGACAGGTACAGATGTGGGCGCTCGATCCCTGGCGACCACTGGGCCCGCGGGTAGCGGCGCCGCAGAGCGCCAACTGGCTGTTCCGTCCCGAGGTCGGTGTTCTGGCAGTGGCGCATAGCCAGATGCGCCGGCTGGAGCTGTGGTCGGTGCCCGAACTTGAGCCGCTGCGCAGCATCAATTGGCCGGGCGAGTCGCGTCTGAACGCGTGGGCACTGGCGCCCGGCGGTCGCCAGCTGGCGCTCGGCGACGAGCATGGGCAACTGCATCTGGCCGATCTCGACACCGGCGCCGTCAGCATGCTCGGCGTGGTTTCGGAGCACCGGATTCGCGCACTCGCATACAGCGCGGATGGCGGCTGGCTGGCTGCGGGCAGTGACGGCGGCAGCGTTCGCGCATGGGACCTCGCGCGCAAGCGTGCGCTGTTCGCGGGCCTGGAGACCGGCCTGCGCATCACCAGCATCCGCATCGACCGCGCCAGCGGTTTGCTCATCGCCAGCACGCGCGATGGGCTGCGCGTGCATCGACTGACCGATCTCGGGACGCAGCCTTCAATGGCCGTCGCATTGGCTGATCCGCTGCAGCCGATCGACTGGTTCCCGGCGCAACCGGTGGCTGCGCATTTCGCCAGTGGGCAGATGGCGAGCGTCGATCAGGGCGGCCTGTTGCGGCTTTGGCGCTTGCCACGCCCGCCGCTGCTGCAGGCACGCGCGGCGCATCAGGTCGAGTCCGGATTCGTTTTCGATGGTCGCCATCTGGTCGAAGTGGACGATCGCCGTGTGCGCGTCATCGATGCAGCAACGCAGAGCGGTCTTTCGGAGTGGTTCGAATTCATTCAGCGCCCGGGCTTCGCCACCTTGAGTCGCGACGCGCAGGTGCTGCTGGTCACTGCCGGACAAAAGCTGCATGGCATCGACTGGCGCACGCGCACGCCGCTCGGCGATCCGATCGATCTGTCGGGATCGCCGACGCGGCTCGCTCTCGCGCCCGATGGCAGCTCGGCAGTGTTCGCGGTACCGGCGCCAACCGGCGACGGCTACCACGAGAATCTGAGCCGGGTCAGCCTGGGCGACTGGCGTGTCAGCGCCGGACCCGTGCGTATCGATGGATGGATCGGCGCCATTGACGTGGCCGCCGATGGCGCGCACTTGCGAATCGCGCGTCTAGACGCAGCGGTCGACATCGTCCGCGCCAGCGACCTCACATCCCTGCCCTGGGTCGAGTCCACCATCGATAGTTGGTGGGCACAGTTCTCCGCCGACGGCCGCACGCTGCTGGCCGGCGGACGGCGCGATGGCACGCCGGCGCAGATTCGTCGCTGGCAACTGCCGGGCGGCGAACCGATCGCGCTGGCGCACGCCCCGCCGATCCTGCCAACGGTGGAATTGCCTGGTGGACGCGGCATTGTCGGCATTGCCGAATCCGGCCGCGACGTGCTGACCCGGCTACTGCTGCGCCCGGATGGCCAGGTGCTGCCATTGCCGCGTCCGCTGATCGCCACCGGCGGTCAGGGCGAAGCCAGCAGCGCCGATGGCCAGTTGTTTGCCGAGAGTCGCGCCTACTCGATCGTGGTCGCCGAAACCGCGCGCGGTCGCTTCCTCGCACCGACACTGTTTGCCGGACTGACAGCGCCGGATCGGGTCATGAGCCTGTCAATGGCAGCGGACGGCAGTGCGCTGCTGGCGCGCTCGCACCGGGGTCGCTGGCTGTACTTCGGATTGCCCGGCAACGACGAGCCGGCGACCACGCTGCTCGCGCGTGCCCGCGTGCTCGATCGCAGCGCCCGCGACGCGCTGGCTGCGGAAGACTCGGCGCTGCCAGCACGAGACGCATTGCGCAGCAGCGATCCCGGACCCTGGCCGAGCCGTGCCGCCGCCGCAGAGCTGGATCCGGGACGCTGGCCCGAGCGCGTCGCCGACACGCCAGCACACGCGCTCGACCTCGGCGCGCATTACAACTTCGCCCTCGACGCCATCATTGCCTCGCCCAACGAGAACCACATCACGGCCGAGTACCACGCGCTGCCGCCGGGCACCCACCGGATCGGACCGACCGTGTACGACATCCGCGGCGGCATCCAGTTCGCGCCCGCCGTGCGCGACGAACCCACCAACGGCGCCTTTGCCAGCACTTCCGCCAGCGGTTCGATCGAGCTTCCGGCGGGACGCCACGTGGCGGTGCACGCCCTGCTCAGCGCCCAGACCATGGGCGGCGCACGTCCCCTCGAAGAGCCCATTGCGTACCTCGAATTGACCTGGCACTACGCCGATGACAGCGAGGCCAGCGCGTACATTCGCCACGGCGAGCACCTGCGCTGGCACCACCACGGTCCGCGCCGCGATGGCCGCAACGCCGCCTGGCTGATGCCGCGCTCGGTGAGCTCGCTGGATTACGGTGCTGGCGTCCTGCTGCACGACGTGCGCATCGCCAATCCACATCCGGATCGGCCAACGCGGGCGATTTCGTTGCGGGTGCCGGCGTCGCCCGGATACGCGCCCCATTCGGCGCTGTTTGCCCTGACACTGGAGACTGCGGCGAAGGAGCCGACGCCATGAAACTCCAATCCCCGAGGGCGATATGCCTGTTGACGATACTGGTCGCCGGCAATGCCCAGCCTGCCGCCGAACCGCCTGACGACGCCGCATTCGAGGAACTGGTGGTGGTCGGCTCGCGACTGAAGCGTGTCGACGCCGAGACCGCTCGCGCCGTGCGCGTGATCGACGCCGCCGAGCTGGCGCGCACGGGACAGGCCACGCTGGCCGGCGCACTGCAACAACTGTCGTTCAATGGCGATCCGCTCAACCGCGCCAGCAACAACGGCGGTCAAGGCCAGAATCTGATCGACCTGCGCCACCTTGGCGCCAATCGCACGTTGGTGCTGGTCGACGGTCGACGCTGGTTCCACAGCATCGACGGTGCCATCGATCTCAACACCATTCCGCTGGGCCTGGTCGACCGCGTTGAAATTCTGAAGGACGGCGCCTCGGCGATCTACGGATCCGAGGCCATCGGCGGCGTCGTCAACGTGCTGCTCAAGCAGCCGCAGCAACAGGAAGTTGCGGCCTATTTTGGCCAATACGAACAGGGCGATGGCGATAGCCGCAACCTGGAGTGGAGCGGCGGCTGGAACCGTGGCGACTGGTCGTTCAGCGGCGGCTTGTCGTACGTGCGGCAAGACAAGGTCGGCGCCGGTGCGCGCGCGATCTCCGCGGTGCCGAACTTCGGATTCGGCGCCACCGACACCCTCGGTGGCTTCGGCGCTTCGTCACTGACGCCAGCCGGTCGCTACGGCTTCGGGCCCGGCGGCAACCGTTTGCCAAACGGCAGTCCGGGCACACTGACCTTCGATGCCAGCAGCGGTGACTACCGCCCCTTCGATGCCGGCCGCGACGGCTACAACTTCGCACCCGAGACCTATCTGCTGATTCCGCTGGAAACACGCGCGCTCTACAGCCGGGCGCAGTTCCAGTTTGTCGGCGGCACCCGCTTCTCCGCCGATCTGCTGCTGCATCAGCGTGACTCCGCGCAGCGGCTTGCCGCCACGCGCATTTCCACCAGTCCGACCAACAGCAATCTGCTGGAGCGTTTTGTCGTCCCCGCCGACCATGTCTACAACCCCTTCAACGCGCCGGTGACGCGATTGGCGTTGCGTCTGGTCGATCTGCCGCGCGCCTATTCGCAGCAGGTCGACAGCTGGCGCGTCAGCGCCGGTCTCGACGGCGATCTCGACGGGGGCAACGGCAGTTGGTCGTGGCGCGCCTACCTCTTGCATGCCGACAGTCGCGGCGAACAGATTCAGGATGGTCTGGTCGATGCACGCCGCGCGGCGCTGGCACTGGGCCCGAGCTTTCTCGCGAGCGATGGCCGCGCCCGCTGCGGGACGCCGCAGGCGCCAATCAGCGGCTGCGTGCCGGTGGACGCCTTCCGCGGCCAGCAGGGCTTGACCACCGAAATGCTCGATTACCTGCGCTTCAAGGCCTTCGAGGACAGCGGCAATCAACTCGACATGCTGGCGCTGGATGCGAGCGGCGAGGCGGGATCGCTGCGCGGACGGCCGATCGACCTGGCGCTGGGTATCGAACTGCGCCACGAGAGCGCGTTCCGGCGGCCCGATCCGGGACTCTCCAACGGGTTGGGAGAATCGCTCGATCCCACACGGGCCGTGCAGGGCAGCAGCCAGTTGCTGGAAGCCTGGGCGGAGACCAACCTGCCGGTGCTGGCGGGGCGCCCGTGGGCGCATTCGCTGGATCTCAGCCTGGCCTTGCGGGGGTCGCACTACGAGCGCTTCGGCACCACCACCAACCCGCAACTCGGCCTGCGTTGGCAGCCGCACGCGGACTGGCTGCTGCGCGCCTACGCGACCGAGGCGTTCCGGGCACCCAGCACCGCGGAAGCTTATGGCGCCGTTGCATCCTATGTGGCCCAGGTGTTCGATCCCTGCGACAGCACCTTCGAACCACCTCCGGAGATCGTCGCGCGTTGCCGCGCGGGCGGCGTGCCGGCGAACTACGTCGGCGACGAGTTCGGCCAGCTGCCCGCTCGCAGCGGCGGCAACGACTCGCTCGGGCCGGAACGCGCACGCACCGCATCGCTTGGCGTGGTCTGGAGCCCGAACTTCGGGATGAACGTCAGCCTCGACTGGTACCGCATTCGACTGCGCGGCGCCATCGACCGGCTCGATCCGCAGAGCATCCTGGACGAGTGCTATGTGTTCGGTACCGCCGCCGCCTGCGACCTGGTTACGCGCGAGCCGGGAACCGGCGTGGTTCTGGATGTCGACGCCCGGCTGCAGAATCTGGCCCTGCAGGAGCTTGCAGGCGTCGACCTGCAATTCAGCCAGGATTTCAACACCGACGTCGGCCGCTTCCGGGTGCTACTGGATGCCAGTTATGTCGATCGCCATGACGTGGAACCCCTCCCGGGGGCACCCACCTTCGGCCTCAACGGCATTCTCGGCTACTGGCGACTGAAGGCCAACGCCGAACTGATCTGGCAGCCGGGACCCTGGGAGTTGTCGCTGCGCTTTCGCCACTTCAGCGATTTCGATGAACCCTGTCTGGTGCCGCTGGTCGGTGGCCGGCCCGAAATGTGTGTCGATCCGGATCAGGACGATCCGCGCTTCGGCTTGCCGGTGCGGCGCGTCCCCAGTGTCATCTATACCGACCTCAGCATCGCCCGAACGTTACCCTGGAACGCTCGCGTGGTGATCGGTGCGCAGAATCTGTTCGATCGCGACCCGCCGATCGCCTACATGTCCAGCAATTCTTTCCTGCCGGCCTATGACATTCCAGGAGTCTATTGGAACCTGCGCTACAGCCAGCGCTTCTGACGGAACAGCGAATCTGCGGCAATCCCTGCTCGCGACAGTGCGCAGCTTCGCGCACGGTCTCCGCGCGCGCGGCGACCCGTCGCAACTCTATAATCGCGGTTCCCGCATTTGCTTCGGAACCGCCATGCCGCAATTGATGAAAGCCCTGGTCAAGCGCGAAGCCGGCAAGGGCATCTGGATGGAGCAGGTACCGCTGCCGGAAATCGGGCCGAACGATGTCTTGGTCAAGCTCGAGAAGACCGCGATCTGCGGCACCGATCTGCACATCTACAAATGGGACGAGTGGAGCCAGCGCACGATCAAGCCGGGCCTGGTGATCGGCCATGAGTTCGTCGGCCGCATCGTCGACATGGGCGCGGGCGTGCGCGGTTACCAACTCGGCCAGCGGGTGTCCGCCGAGGGCCACATCGTCTGCGGCGTGTGCCGCAATTGCCGCGCCGGCAAGCAGCACCTGTGTCCGCACACGGTCGGCATCGGCGTCAACCGCAACGGCGCTTTCGCCGAGTACATTTCGATGCCGGCCTCCAACCTGTGGCCGATTCCGGACCAGATCTCCTCGGAGCTGGCTGCCTTCTTCGATCCCTACGGCAACGCCGCGCACTGCGCGCTGGAGTTCGACGTCATCGGCGAGGACGTGCTGATCACCGGCGCCGGTCCGATCGGCATCATCGCCGCCGGCATCTGCAAGCACGTCGGCGCGCGCAACGTGGTGGTCACCGACGTCAACGACTACCGCCTGAAACTGGCCGCCGACATGGGCGCCACGCGCGTGGTCAACGTCGCCAAGCAGTCGGTCAAGGACGTGATGGCCGATCTGCACATGGAGGGCTTCGACGTCGGCCTGGAGATGAGCGGCAATACGCGCGCGTTCCAGGACATGCTCGACTGCATGTATCACGGCGGCAAGATCGCGCTGCTCGGCATCCTGCCCAAGGGCGCCGGCATCGACTGGGACAAGATCATCTTCAAGGGTCTGACCGTACAGGGCATTTACGGCCGGCGCATGTACGAGACCTGGTACAAGATGACGCAGATGGTGCTGACCGGCTTCCCGCTGCAAAAGGTGCTGACGCACCAGATCCACATCGACGACTTCCAGCGCGGCTTCGACCTGATGGAAGCGGGCACCTGCGGCAAGGTGGTGTGCAGCTGGAATTGATGTGCGGGAAAATCCACAGGGCCTCGGCGCTTTTGTAGGAGCGACTTGCACGTCGCGACCACAAGTCCCGATGTTCGACTTATGGTCGCGGCGTACACGCCGCTCCTACAACAGCCAGGAAGGCCGGGTACGCGCGGCCGGGGTACTCATCGGTGCGTAGTCTGAATCCGCGCGACGCCCGGCACTCTGCGACCGCCAACCGGCGCCGCTCAGCTCCAAGGGTTTATGAGACCCACCGAAGTGCCGTCGAAATCCGCCACGTTGCGTGTTGCCAGCTTGCTTCCGTGCGTGTGGGCAATGGCGGCGATCATCCCATCCTGGGCGGACATGGGTCGTCCGCGTCTTGCGGCAGCACCCATCAGCGCGCCGTAGGTCAAAGCGCACTCTTCGGTGAACGCAAACACGCGCCCGGCGAAACGCTGGCGCCAGGCGTCTAGGCCTGCGGCCAGCCGGTGGGCGCGCTGGTCCGGAGGCAGCTTGTCGATGCCGAAAGCGAGTTCGCCGATAACCACGCTGGACAGCGCCAGTTCGGCGTCATGCCGAACCAGCCAGTCAACGACTCGACCGTCCGGGCGCAGCCGCATGGTCTCCGAGATCACGGTGGTGTCGAGGAAGATCACAACTCGACGCCGACGTTGACCGATCGCGTTTCGCGGATCAGCGCCTCGAGATCGACATCGGTACCGAAGTCGCTGACGAGCCGCGCATAGAACGATGCCGCCGACTCGCGCCCGGTCTGTGCCGATTCATAGGCCTCGAGTGCGCGCTCGACGATGTCGGCGACAGAGCGCCGCTCGCGCTTGGCAAGGCGGTGCGCGAGGTCGCGAGCACGCGCGCTGCGCACCGAGAGTTGCGGTTCTGCCACGCTGCCCTCCTGTCACCACCTTCGTTGGTCATGAGCCTAGCCCATTTAACTACTGCCATCAAGATGGCTATTGCTGGCTTGCCAGCCAGCTGCGAATGGGCGACTCGGGTTCCCTCGAAGCGCCGGGTTGTCGCATGATGCGCGCCACCGTCGGATTCCCGGGAATGCCGTGAGCGCCAGAGCACTGCTTCGATTTGCCTCGCTGTCCGCCGCATTGGCGGGCCTGATCGGTTGCGCCAGCAGCACCCAGTCGAACCTGCGCGCGGACGGGTCGGATGAAGCGCCCGCGCTTCGTGGCGCCATCGCGAAGGAAGCGTATCTCGGACCGTTCTGGGAGGATCGCGCCAGTTATCCAACGGGACACTTCAATCCGCGCTGGGTATACGAAGCATCCTTCGATGCAGCCAAGATTGCGCGCGCATTGCCGCAAGGCACTCCGGCCACGCGAGTATCCGGCAATGCGCTCGATCCAATGGTGTTCACGCCGCTCGGGCCGCGTCCATTGGGCACTGGCGGCGGCGTCGCCGGTCGCACCAACGTCGTCGTCTCGCACCCGACCAACCCGGCCATCGCCTGGATGGGATCGGACGGCGGCGGCGTGTGGAAAACCACCAATTGCTGCACCGCCAATACCACCTGGGTCAACACCACCGACAACTCGGCGGACGCCGAACCGATCCAGAACAGCGCCATCGGCGACCTGACGCTGGATCCGAACAATCCGGACGTGCTTTACGCGGGCACCGGCGATTTGCGCTACGGCTCGTTCTCGTTCGGTTCCAACGGCATCTTGAAGTCGATCGATGGTGGCCTCAGCTGGTCGGTCAAGGGCGCCGATGTGTTCAATCCGTTCTACCCGCCGAGCGCCGGCCTGCCGCCGCAATACCAGGCGATCGGCAAGGTGGTGGTCGATCCGAACAATTCGAACATCGTGATTGTCGGCGCCAAGACCGGCGTCTATCTCTCCTACGACGGTGGCGACAACTGGACCGGCCCGTGCCTGACCAACGCCTTCCCGACACAGCGCCAGGACATTACCGGGCTGATCGCCACCGACATGGGCGCCACGACGCGCCTGATCGCGTCGGTGGGTACTCGCGCCTTCGCCACCACGGTGCAGGTCGGCCTCGAACGCAATGGCGCCAACGGACTGTACCGCGCAACCGTGCCTGCCAGCGGCTGCCCGACGTTCACCACCATCTCGCGGCCGGACAATGGCTGGCCGGCGGGAACCGCGCAGGGAACGCCGGTGCCCGGCAATCCGCTCGGGCGCATCGATATCGCCAACGCGCCTTCGAACCCGGACGTGATCTACGCGCAAGTCGCAGTGCCCAATTCCGGCAGCACCATCCTCGGCGTCTGGCGCAGCAACGACGGCGGCGACAGTTGGACACAGACCCAGACCGGCACCATCAGCGGTTCGGGCACGCAGAGTTGGTACAACGCGGGACTGTCGGTTCATCCCACCGATCCGAATACGGTGATCCTGAGCGCCTTCAGTACCTTCCGGTCGACGACCGGCGGTACCTCCTGGAGCAACATCGGCAGCGCGCCGCATGTCGACCACCACGCGCGCGCCTTCGTCAACAACGATCCCAACCGCCTGTTGATCGGCACCGATGGCGGTGTCTATTACAGCGCCAATGCCATGGCCGCGTCGCCGACCTGGACCTCGCTGAATGCCACACTGAACACCATCGAGTTCTATTCCGGCGGCATCAGCCCGGACTTCAACACCGCCCCCAACGCCAGCGCGGTCGGCGGCGCGCAGGACAACTCGTGCATGGTGTCGACCTGGGCCGGCGGCGCCTTCGGGCCGCAGACCTGGTTCTCGCGCAATAGCGGTGATGGCATCTGGAGCACCATCGAGCCGATCCTGCAGCAGCGCTGGTACTACTCCAGCCAGAGCGGCAACATTCGCGCGACAACCTCTGCCAGCGGCGGCCTGGGTGGCACCAGCACGGTCGCCGCCTCGCCCAGTGGTTGGGGCGGCGATCGCAAGAGCTTCCTGACCAACTTCGACCTCTACCGATTCGGCGGCGAAACCACCGGCTGCCCGGCCGCCACCGGCTGCGGACGTATCATCGCTGGCAGCTATCGCGTCTGGGAATCGGTGACCGGCGGCGTACCGACCACCAGTTGGGTGGCCAACAGCCCTGACCTGACCAAGGGCACGCTGGGCGACCGATCCTTCATCAATCAAGTCGCCTATGCGGTGAACACACCGGATGTCGCCATCGCCGGCACCAACGACGGCAATGTCTGGTTTGGCCTGAACATGGGACAGAACATCGCCAACTCGGCAACCTGGGTCAATGTCACCGGCGGCAATGCGGTGCTGCCGAACCGCTTCGTGCTGGATGTCGCCACTGATCCGCTCGACCCGCTGATCGGCTATGCAGTGATGGCCGGCTTCGACCAGAACACGCCGAGCACGCCGGGCCATGTGTTCCAGGTCAAGTGCACCGCCGCCTGCGCCACCTTCACCTGGCGCAATGTGTCCGGCAACCTGCCCAACATTCCGGTCAACAGCGTGATCGTCAACCCAAAAAATCCGCTGCAGGTGTTCGCCGGTTCCGACTGGGGCCTGTACTACACCGACGACGTCGAGGCGGAACCGGTGGTCTGGCAGAAACACACCGGGCTGCCCAACGTGATGATCTGGGACATGACCATCGATCGTGGCTTCACCACGCTCGCCGTCTGGACACGAGCACGCGGCGCCTGGGTGTGGCCGCTGCCGGATGGCGATGGCCTGTTCGCGAACGGGTTTGAGTGAGGCCTGGAGAACCACTGCCTGAGGTGGGTCCAGACTTGTCTGGACGCCTTTCGCCCGTCCACTCAAGAGCGTCCAGACAAGTCTGGACCCACCAAAGCAACCGCTTGTGGACCCACCAAAGCAACCGCTTGTGGACCCACCAAGGCAACTGCTTGAAGACCCACCAAGGCAACCGCTTGGAGACCCACCAAGGCAACCGCTTGCGCGCTCCTGTGGGTCCAGACTTGTCTGGACGCCTTTCGCCCGTCCACTCAAGAGCGTCCAGAC
>CALEZI010000053.1 GCA_937928755.1 uncultured Rhodanobacteraceae bacterium
CCCGTGCCCCGTGCCCCGTGCCCCGTGCCCCCCATTGCGGCAGAATCGCGACCCTCGCCGGCCAATTGGATCTACCTGTGTCGCATCTGCTCGAATCTGTCGAAATGGAGACCGGCGCCTCGCCGCGTTTTGCCGTGATCTGGTTGCATGGCCTCGGCGCCGATGGCCATGACTTCGAGCCGATCGTGCCGGAGCTGGTTGGTCGCCATTGGCCGGCGTTGCGTTTCGTGTTTCCGCATGCGCCGGTGCGCCCGATCACGGTCAACGGCGGCATGCGCATGCGCGGCTGGTACGACATCGGCGGCGCCGACATTGCGCACAAACAGGACGAAGTCGGCGTGCGCGGGTCGATCGCCGCGATCGAGCAGTTGATCGCGCGCGAAAACGTCCGTGGCATTCCGTCCGAACGCATCATCCTCGCCGGTTTCTCGCAGGGTGGCGCGATCACCCTTGCCGCAGGGCTACGTCGTCGTGAACCATTGCTCGGCCTGGTGGCCTTGTCGACCTATCTGCCGCTGCATGAAACCTTCCCCGCGGAGGCGGCGGCCGAGAGTCTTGCGGTGCCGATCTTCATGGGGCACGGGCGACTCGACCCGGTAGTCCCGGAGTCGCTCGGTATCATGAGCCGCGACTGGCTCAAGGCGCTCGGTTGCCCGATCGAATGGCGCAGTTACCCGATGCCGCACTCGGTTTGCGCCGAAGAAGTGCGCGATCTGTCGCGCTGGTTCGAGGCCAGGTTGGCGTAGCTGGCGTAGGGTGGAACCTCCGCCACCGGCGGAGATTCCACCGTCTCACCGCGGCGACCCCTGGTGGATTCTCGGCCTTCGGCCGAGGATCCACCCTACGTTCGTCACACCGCCACGCCGCGTACCATCACGCGCTTGCCGTAGAGGTGCTGCTCGTAGCCGTCGGCCGGTGGTGGAATCAGGGCGACGTCGGTGAAACCTATCTGACGCATGATCCACATCAGGCCTTCGGTATCGGGCGCCAGGCAAATGCCGGTCGTTGAAGCCTCGGCTGCGTGAGTCTCGTCCATCTCGTCGATGATGCCGAAACTGCCCTTGAGCGGGCGCACGAAACGGTAGTTGCCCCAGTCGACGAAACCGCGCATGCCCGGAACAACCTGGGTTTCGACCAGGCACAGCCCGCCTTTTGCGGTCAGCGCGCGAGCCCGACGCAGTGCGCCGATCGGGTTCTCGAGGTGGTAGATCAGCCCGAAACAAAGCACCAGCGGGTGCACGCCGAAACGCTCCGGCGTGGTGTCGTGCACATCGCACTGGCTGATCTTGATGCGTTCGGACAAGCCCATCGCCGCGATCACCGCGCGCGCGTCGGCGACATGCTCTTCGCGCGGCTCGATTCCGGTCACGCGCTCGACGCCGTGCTCGGTCAACTGCCACGAGAACCAGCCTTGATGGCAGGCGAGATCCACCGCACTGGCGATCGGCGCAGCCCCGAAATGCTCGCGCAGCGCGCGACCCAGCATGTCGACGCGCGTCGTATGCACGGCATCCAGTGCGCCTTCGTGATAACTCGATGTCACCGCTCCGCTCGGCAACGGGAAGCGGTAGAACCAGGTTTTGGCGAGCAGGTCTTTCATGGAGAAGTGAATATTGAGTAGTGAGTGGTGAGAGTGGTGAGCACGAGCGGATTGGTGCGAGGGTGAGCATTTCGAGCAGCGTGGGACGCAAGAAGACTGCCGAACAGTTGACGGAGTTCCTGGCAGATGCGCCTCCGCATCGCCGGGTTCCACTCACTATTCACTACTCACTACTCACAGTTTCTGCGGCAACCACGTCGCCAGCGACGGGAACAGCACCAACACCAGCAACATCAGCAACTGGATCGCGATGAAGGGCAGCACGCCTCGATAAATTGCCATGGTCGGAAGGTCCTTTGGCGCCGCGCCACGCAGATAGAACAGTGCGAAGCCGAAGGGTGGCGTCAGGAACGAGGTCTGCAGGTTCAGCGCCAGAATCACCCCAAGCCAGATCGGGTCGACGCCGAGTGCAAGCAGCGGGGGCGCAACCAGCGGTACGACGATGAAGATGATCTCGATGAAATCGATCAGAAAGCCGAGCAGGAACACCGTGAGGTTGACGATGATCAGCGCGCCGATGACGCCGCCGGGCAGGCCGGTCAACATCTCGTGCACCAGATCGTCGCCACCGAAGCCGCGAAATACCAACGAGAACAGCGTCGCCGCAATCAGGATCGCGTAGACCATGCTGGTGATCAGCGCCGTGCGCTCAGCCGTCTCGCGCACGTTCTTCAGCGTCAGTTGGCCGCTCGGGATGGCCAGCAGCAGTGCGCCAACGGCGCCGATCGCTGCGGCTTCGGTAGGTGTGGCGATGCCACCGACGATCGAGCCCAGAACGGCAACGATGAGGAACACCGGCGGCACAACTGCGGCGAACAGCGTCTTCAATCCGGGTTTCTGGCGCATGTCGGCCGGCAGCGCCGGCGCCCGTTGCGGCTGCAGCCAGGCGACGCCGATCAAGTAGGCCAGGTACCCGCCGACCAGCACCAGTCCCGGCAACATTGCGCCGGCGAACAGGTCGCCGACCGAGACCGTCTTCGGGGCATAAACGCCCTGCGCCAATTGCGCCTTCTGATAGGCATTGCCGAGCACATCGCCGAGCAGTACCAGGATCACCGACGGCGGGATGATCTGGCCCAGTGTGCCGGCTGAGCAGATGGTGCCGGCGGCGATGCGCGGGTCGTAGCCGGCGCGCAGCATGGTCGGCAGGGCGATCAGGCCCATCGTCACCACGGTGGCGCCGACGATGCCGGTGCTCGCTGCCAGCACTGCGCCGACCAGCATCACCGAGATGGCGAGGCCACCGCGCAACGAGCCGAACAAGCCGGCCATTGCGGTGAGCAGGCGATCGGCAATCTGCGAGCGTTCCAGCATCACGCCCATGAACACGAACAGCGGCACTGCCAGCAGCGTCTCGTTGCCCATTACGCCAAACACGCGGTTGGGGAAGGCGTCGAGAAAGCTTGCATCGAAAGTGCCGCTGGCGACGCCGATGCCGGCGAAGATCAGCGACACGCCGGCGAGCGTGAATGCCACCGGCAACCCGAGCGCCAGTGCCAGCGCCAACGCCACGAACAGGCCGATCGACAGCCAGGCGGCGCCGGTCATGGCAAGGACCCGCCATGCGCCGCGGCCGGTGCTTCAGCGCCGCCGAGAAACGCAGCCTGGCGCGCAGCACGCGCCAGCGCCTGCAACGCCAGCAGCAGCGCCATCGACGGGATCAGTGCCTTCTGCACCCACAGCGCCGGCAGGCCACCCGATTCGTTCGAACTCTCGCCGATGCGCCAGCTCTGCAGCACGTAGTGATCGCTGTAGACCCAGACGAAGACCGCAAACGGCAGCACGATGAGCAGCATCCCCGCCAGTTCAACCCAGGCCCGCGTGCGCGGCGACCAGGTGCGCGACAGCACGTCGACGCGTACATGCTCATCGCGTTGCAGTGCGTAGGCCATTCCGAGCAGGAACACCGCCGAATTCAACGCCAGAACGCTCTCGCGCAACCACGGCTGCGACCACTGCCAACCGTAGCGCAACAGCACCACGGCGAACTCGGCCAGCACCACGCCGAGCACCAGCAGGCCGAGCAGCGCGCCAACCCAGCGCACTGGCGCTTCCAGCACCTGCGCGAGTTTCAGCCAGCGGGCGGAGGCGGCGGGCATCGGTGGGGATCGGCTGTTCGGGTGGAGGCGCAGGATAGCGCGGGCGCGGTTGTCGCGATGTGCCGTGGCAGTCCCGGTTGCATCGCTTGGTGCGCTTGTTCGCGCATCGAACTGGCGGCGACCATGCGGACTGCCTTTTTTATCCGCAAAGGACGCAAAGGACGCAAAGGACGCAAGGGGAGCCAAGAACCAAAGTGTTGATGTTCTGCTGGCTTCGCCTTCCTTTGCTTTCCTTTGCGTTCTTTGCGTCCTTTGCGGAAAAAGCTTTTCTTTCAGATACTTGTGCAATGTTTGGTGAGACCGCGACCTGGCCCGAGTTCGTGCAACCAGAGTTCGCGAGCCCAGCCGGCGCTCACGTCAAGGCGCCTTGAGGCCGCTCGACCCGGCATCGAACAATGCGAGCAGATCCTTGCGCGACTGCTCGGTGCTCTGGATCAGCGCGGATTCGTCGTCGTAGACCAGATGCTGCTCGCGCAGCAATTGCTCGTCGAACCGGTGGAAACTCTCGACGCGCTCGGTCGCGGTGTGCGCGTCGACGCCGATGTGCTCGAGCATCTGCCGCGTCATCAGCAGGCTCGAGTGCAGGGTCTCGCGGACGATCTCGTGAACGCCGAGATCCATCAGCTTGAAGGCATGCTGGCGATTTCGTGCACGCGCGATGATGTGCACGTTCGGGTACAGGCGACGCATGGCTCGCGCGACTCGCAGCGAGTGCTCGGGATCCTCCAGCGCGAGAATGAATACCTTGGCCTCGCCGACGCGCGCCGCGCGAAGAATTTCCGGGCGCGCCGGGTCGCCGTAATACAGTTTGGTGCCGAAGCGGCGGCTGAAATCGACTTGCTCGGACGAGGGCTCGATGACGGTGAACGGGATCTGCTTGGCCGCCAGCACGCGGCCCGGGATCTGCCCGACACGGCCGAAGCCGGCAATCACCACATCGACGTGCTCGTCGGGCATGGCGTCTGGCTGGCGCTCCGGTTGCGCACGTTGGCTGCGGCGATCAGCGAAGGCCGCCAGACCCAGCACCAGGAATGGCGTCAGCGCCATTGCCAGGGCCACCACCAGGTTGAGCATGGCGGCCAGGTCAGCGCTCAACAGCGCGGAGCGCTCGGCGCTGGCGAAAACCACGAAGGCAAACTCGCCGCCCGAGGCAAGCAGCGCCGCCAACAGCAGACTGGAACGCTCGTTGTAGCGAAAGGCCCTTCCGACCGCCCACATCACGGTGACTTGCAGCGCCAGCACGCCAAGAACCAGTCCGACCACGACCAGCGGCCGCCCGGCGAGCAGCAACAGGTCCAGGTTCATGCCGACACCCATGAAGAACAGCCCCAGCAGCAGCCCCTTGAACGGTTCGATATGCGATTCCAGTTCGTGGCGGTATTCGGAATCGGCCAGCAGCACACCGGCAAGGAAGGCGCCGAGGCCCATCGACAGGCCCGCCAGCTGCATCAACAGCGCCGTACCCAGCACCACCAGCAGCGAGGTCGCGGTGAATACCTCGACCAGTTTGGTTGCGGCCACGATGCGAAACACCGGCCTGAGCAGATAGCGGCCAGCGACCACCACAGCGAGGATGCTGCCGATCACGATGGCGACCGACATCCACTTCGGCCGCGCCGACTCGACCACTTCGCCAACGGCGAGCAGCGGAATCAGCGCCAGCACCGGTACCGCCACCAGGTCCTGGAACAGGACGACGCCGAAGGTTGCGCGACCGTGCTCGGCGGTCAGCTCCGAGCGTTCCGACAGGATCTGCACGCCGAAGGCGGTCGACGACAGCGCCAGGCCAAATCCGGCGATCAGCGCTGCCGCAATGGGCAAACCCAGCACCAGTCCAGCAATGGTGAACAGTGCGGTGACCAGTCCCATCTGTGTCGCACCAAGCCCGAACAGCAGCCGCCGCATCACCCACAGTCGCTGCGGCGACAGCTCAAGGCCGAGCAGAAACAGCAACATGACCACGCCGATTTCGGAGAAGGTCAGCACCAGTTCCGGATCCGCGACCAGGCCCAGAACCTGTGGCCCGATCACCACACCGGCGACCAGATAGCCCAGCACCGCGCCCAGTCGCGCGCGCTTGCTCAGCGGGACGACGAACACCGTTGCGGCAAGAAAGATCACCGCGTACAGCAGGAAAGTGTGGTCGTCGTGCATGGGCGGATTCGGCCGGTGCGGATGCTGCGGATATTACGGGACTCGGGACTCGGGACTTGCGGAGCGGTGCTTCGGTGGGTCCAGACTTGTCTGGACGCTCTTCGCCCCGCCGATGAGGGAAAGCGTCCAGACAAGTCTGGACCCACAAAGGCTCGCAACGAGCGAGCCGTCCCGCGCGCCATCATCCCCGCCGATAGGGCGACTTCATCCCGTCCGGCTGGATGCCGAAGCGCTTGTAGGTCCATTGGTACTGTGCCGGCGCTGATCGTGCCAGGCCTTCGATGGCGGCATTCATCGCGGTCGCATCGTGGATTTCGCCGCGATCGAGGAAACGCACGGCAAAGCCATTGCCGCCCGACAGACGCTCGGCCCAGGCGAACAGCACTTTCGCACCCGTCCGCTGCGCCAGCTTGGGAAACAAGGACATCGTCAAGGCTGTTTGACCGAAAAATGGTGCGAACTCGCCTTCGCCGACCTTGGGTTGCTGGTCCGGCAGGATGCCCACGACGCCGCCGTCCTTCAGGCGCTTCAGCAGCGTGCGTACGCCTGCCGCCTCCGCGCGAACCGGTTCCGCGCCGAAGCGACCGCGGCAGCGGTTGATCAGTCCTTCCACCCAGGCCTGCCGTGGCGGGCGATAGAGAATGGCGACCGGCGCCGTGCGGCTCAAATAGAGGTTCAACGCTTCCCAGGCTCCGAGATGCGGCGCGGCGATCAGCACGCCGCGGCCGGCCGCGATGGCATCGAGAAACAGCTTCTCGCCCTCGACCACGCGGATGTGCGGGTTCACGGTGGTTGCCGCGCGTGTCCACAGCCAGCACAGCTCGGTAGCGGTGCGACCGGTTTGAGCCAGGGTTCCGCGCAGCAGCAACTGCCTTTGCGCGTCGTCCAGCTCGGACAGGCACAGGCGCAGATTGATCGCCGTCACCTGTGTCTCGCGGAATCCAACGCGCCACCACAGCCATCCGATGGCATCACCTAGCGCATGCAGCGCGCGTAGCGGCAGGCGGCCGAGCAGCCAGAGCAGGGCGTAGGTCAGGCGGGCGGCGACTGGCACGCGCGAGGTTGATGGTTGATCATGCCGTGAGCATATCGTGCCGGCGTGGCCGGATCAGCGCGCGCCCTGGTGGGTCCGGACTTGTCCGGACGCTCCTGCTGTGATCGCTGCTCCATCTCGAAGCGCCAGCTCAAGCAAGGGCGTCCAGACAAGTCTGGACCCACCAAGGCAACGGCAGCGGCACGAGCCTGCCCACACGACAGCCAACAGCCTACCGTCTCCGATGATTTCCCTGATCCAGCGTGTTTCCTCCGCCCGCGTCGAAGTTGCCGGCGAAACTGTCGGCGCCATCGAGCGCGGCATTCTCGCGCTGGTCGCGGTTGAACGCGGCGACGGCGCTGCGCAGGCGGACCGACTGCTCGAACGCATCCTCGGCTACCGCATCTTCGAGGACGCCGACGGCAAGATGAATCGCTCGTTGGCCGAAATCGCCGGCGGTCTGCTGCTGGTCTCGCAATTCACGCTGGCTGCCGACACGCAAAAGGGGATGCGCGCCAGCTTCACGCCGGCAGCCAGCCCAGACGAGGGGCGCCGCTGGTTCGATTACCTGGTTGAGTGCGCACGTTCTCGCCACGCGGCGTTGGCTACCGGCCGCTTTGGCGCCCATATGCAGGTGCATCTGGTCAACGATGGGCCGGTGACGTTCTGGCTTCAGGTGAAGCCAGTGAGTAGTGAGTAGTGAGTAGTGAGTAGTGAGTAGTGAGTAAAAACTGGCAGGCGCGAAGCTTCGGTCTCGTTGCAGGGCGCGCTTGCGCGCGAAAGGCTCGCGACCAGGGTCGGTCCTGCAAACCCTCGGCAAGGGTGCCGCCTCATGAGGAGCAGGACCCGGCCCGCCGCCAAATTTCAGTTTCCCGGGTTTTACTCACTACTCACTATTCACCACTCACTGCTTCTGGCCCAAGCAAGCCCCGTTCCACCACGTGCGCTGAACGCTTGCAAGGACCTCGGAAACTTGCTAGGCGCCGTCGCTGTCTTTGGTTATACTGCTGGGTTCTTCTTACCAGCCATGTTCCCGGGGCCCCGAGCGAATGGAAAATCCTGATCAAGCCACTCCGCCTCAGGACCAGCAGTCCGAACTCAAATTGCTGATCGTCAAGGGCAAGGAACAGGGCTTTCTGACCTACGCTGAAGTCAACGATATCCTGCCGGACGACATCGTCGATCCCGAGCAGATCGAAGACATCATCAGCATGATCAACGACATGGGTATCGAGGTGCACGAAGTTGCGCCGGATACCGAGAACGTGATCGTGCCCGAGACGCCGGCACCGGCGCCCGAGGAAGACACCACCGAGGAAGCTGTCGCCGCGCTGAGCGCGCTGGATGGCGATGTCGGCCGTACCACCGATCCGGTGCGCATGTACATGCGCGAGATGGGTACCGTCGAACTGCTGACGCGCGAAGGCGAAATCGCCATCGCCAAGCGCATCGAGGAAGGTCTGGTCCAGGTGCAGCAGGCGCTGGCCAGCTTCCCGTGGTCGGTGCAGATCCTGCTCGACGATTACGACGTGCATCTGGAGGGCGGCAAACGTCTGGCCGAGATCGTCATCGGTTTTGCCGACATCGAAGCGGCCAACCTCGACGAGATCGCCGAGGAAGTGCTGGAAGAGGAAGTCGAAGTCAGCGACGAAGAAGTTGCCGCTGCCGGCGAAGTTGCCGAAGACGAGGAAGCCACCACGCCCGATACCGGACCGGATCCGGAAGAAGTGGCGCGGCGCATGAATCTGCTGCGCGAGCTGTATTCCAAGTTCCAGCAGGCGCACGTCAAGTACGGCCCGCACCATCAGGCCACGCTCGCCGTGCGCGAAGAGATGAGCGCCGAGTTCCTCAAGCTCAAGCTGCCGCCTGCAATCATCGACAGCTTCACGCGCAAGTTGCGCGAAGTCGTCGCCAGCATCCGCCAGCATGAGCGCGCCATCCGCGACTTGTGCGTGCATCGTGCCAAGATGCCGCAGGCGCAGTTCGTGCGCAGCTTCATCGGCAATGAGACCAACCTGGCGTGGATCGACGACCAACTGCAGCAGAAGCAGAAGTGGACCAACGGCCTCAAGGGCGTGCGCGATCAGGTCATCGTCGAGCAGGAACGCCGCGTCGCGCTGGAAGGTTCGTTGAACCTGTCGTCCGGCGAGATCAAGGAAATCAACCGTGCGGTCGCCATCGGTGAAGCCAAGGCACGCAAGGCGAAGAAGGAAATGGTCGAGGCCAATCTGCGCCTGGTCATCTCGATCGCCAAGAAGTACACCAATCGAGGCTTGCAGTTCCTCGACCTGATCCAGGAAGGCAACATCGGCCTGATGAAGGCGGTCGACAAGTTCGAGT
>CALEZI010000054.1 GCA_937928755.1 uncultured Rhodanobacteraceae bacterium
TGCACGCCCATCGGATCGAAGTTCTCGATCGAGCAGACGATGATGCAGTTGTCCGCGCGGTCGCGGACCACTTCCATCTCGTATTCCTTCCAGCCGAGCACGCTTTCTTCGATCAGCACCTCGCCGACCGGCGACAGGTCCAGCCCGCGGGTGACGATCTCGACGAACTCCTCGCGGTTGTAGGCGATGCCGCCACCTGAACCGCCGAGCGTGAACGAGGGTCGGATGATGGTCGGATAGCCAACCCCGACCTGCGCCTTGAGCGCCTGCTCCAGCGAACGCGCAATCTCCGCACGCGGGCATTCGAGCCCGATCTCGGCCATCGCATGGCGGAACAACTCACGGTCTTCCGCCAGCTTGATCGCGTCGCGCGAAGCACCGATCAGCTCGACGCCAAACTTCTCGAGGATGCCGTGCTCGGCCAGATCCAGCGCCGCATTCAGCGCGGTCTGCCCGCCCATCGTCGGCAACACCGCATCCGGGCGCTCCTTCTCGATGATCTTCGCCAGCGAGGTCCAGTGCAGCGGCTCGATGTAGGTCGCATCGGCCATGTCCGGATCGGTCATGATGGTCGCCGGGTTGCTGTTCACCAGCACCACCCGGAACCCCTCGGCCTTGAGCGCTTTGCACGCCTGCGCCCCGGAATAATCGAACTCGCACGCCTGCCCAATGACAATGGGACCAGCGCCGATGATGAGGATGGATTTGAGGTCTTGCCGCTTTGGCATGGGGCTTCTCGCTACTTCGAGCTTCCTTTTTGTCCGCAAAGGACGCAAAGGACGCAAAGGAAATCAAATGCGATTTGATTCGTTGTGGTTCCACACCAGTCGGCGGATGCCGAGTTGCGGCCTGCCGAAATTCAACAGCAACCCCACAGGACATCCGGTGGCACGCAAGTAGTTCATGACCTGAGCGTCATGCAATGGGCTGAATCGGTCCAGAGCTTTCACTTCCACGAGTAACCCGTCCTCCACCAGAATATCGACAACGTAGTCGCCCACTATTGCGCCCCGGTATCGCACCAGCACCGCTTTCTGCTGCTCGACGCGGATACCCGATCGGACCAACTCAACCATCAACGCGTTTTCGTAGACCTTTTCTGCGAATCCGCACCCGAGATGGCGACTGACTTCGATCGCACACCCAATCACGCGTTTCGAAAGCGGCGAATCCTCCATTTCAGCTGCTCTTCTTTGCGTCCTTTGCGTCCTTTGCGGACAAAATCAGCTCCACAAATCTATCGAAAAGCCCCTCGACATCGCGCGGGCCAGGGCTGGCCTCCGGGTGTCCCTGGAAGCTGAACGCGGGCGCGTCGGACAAAGCAATCCCCTGATTGGAACCGTCAAACAGGGATCGATGGGTTACGCGCACATTTGCGGGCAAGCTCGACTCGTCAATCGCAAACCCATGATTCTGGCTGCTGATCATGACCCGACCCGAGACCAGGTCGATCACTGGGTGGTTGGCGCCGTGGTGGCCGAACTTCATTTTCAGGGTGCGTGCGCCGGCGGCGAGGCCGAGCAGCTGGTGGCCGAGGCAGATGCCGAAGATCGGGATCTTCCTGGCGAGCAAGGCGCGGATTGCGCTGATGGCGTAGTCGCAGGGCTCGGGATCGCCAGGGCCGTTGGACAGGAATACGCCATCAGGATTGAGCGCGAGCACGTCCTCGGCCGGGGTTTGCGCTGGCACCACGGTGACGCGGGCGCCGCGGTCGACCAGCAGGCGCAGGATGTTGCGCTTGATGCCGAAGTCGTAGGCCACGACGTGGTAGGTACCCGGGCCCGGTTTGAATCCGGAGGTGCCCAGGTCGAACACGCCCTGATTCCAATCGTAGCGCTCGGCAACGCTGACCACCTTGGCGAGATCCATGCCCTTGAGGCCAGGAAAGGCCCGCGCCAGCGCCAGCGCCTGCTCGGCAGTCGCATCCGGGCCGGCCACGATGGCGCCGTTCTGTGCACCGTGCGTGCGCAGATGGCGCGTCAGCCGGCGCGTGTCGATATCGGAAATCGCCACCACATCGTGCGCTCGCAGATAGCTGCCAAGGTCGGTCTCACTGCGCCAGTTGCTCGCCATCAGCGGCAAATCGCGGATCACCAGGCCGGTGGCGAAGACGCCGCGCGACTCCTCGTCGGCCACATTGCAACCGGTATTGCCGATGTGTGGGTAGGTCAGTGTGACGATCTGCTGCGCGTAGGAGGGATCGGTGAGGATCTCCTGATAGCCGGTCATGGCCGTGTTGAACACCACCTCGCCACTGCGAAACCCTTCGGCTCCGATCGACAAGCCATTGAAAACACAACCATCGGCCAGGGCCAGGATTGCCGGAACACGCGCCATTCATCACTCCAGGTGCGACAAGACCCGCGGATGCACCGTGACGGTGATCCGATGGCCTGATCGGTAGGGACCGGCGGGATGATAACTGCTGCGGCTAGAGTCGTGCGACTGGGGGAACCGGCGATCCGTCCGTAGGAGCGACGTGCACGTCGCGACCGGCAGTTCCGGCGCTACCCCGGTCGCGACGTGCACGTCGCTCCTGCAACGCGACGCCCTACTTCAAGATCGCCGCAAAGCGCTTCTTGAACTTGGCCACCTTGGGCGCAATGACCAGGCTGCAATAGGGTTGCTCGCCATTGAGTTCGAAATACTCCTGGTGATAGTCCTCGGCCGGGAAGAAGCGCGTCAGCGGCACCACCTCGGTAACCACGTCGCCGCGCCACTCGCCGCTGGCGGCGGTACGCGCGATGGCGGCATCGATGGCCTTCTTCTGCGCGTCGTTGGCGTAAAAGGCGATCGAACGGTATTGCGGCCCGACATCGTTGCCCTGGCGATTGAGCGTGGTCGGGTCGTGGATGGTGAAATAGACGTCGAGCAGGGTGTCCAGCGACACCACCGCGGGATCGAAGGTCACCAGGACCACTTCGGCATGTCCGGTGCGACCGGTGATGACCTGCTTGTAACTCGGATTGTCGAGCTGGCCACCGGCATAACCCGAAACCGCGGAGTCGACACCGCGCACCTGGTCGTAGACCGCTTCGAGGCACCAGAAGCAACCGCCTCCGAGCACGATGGATTCGCGATTTGCGGAAGCGCTGGCGTCCGCGGTTGGGCTTGCTGTGCTCATGGTCATCATCGCTGTCAAGCTGAGGGAGGCTAATCGAAACCAGGACGTCATCGCTGCAGATTCCAGTCGTTACGGGATCGAAGCAACAGACCGCTTCGCGACTTGAAGTCTTTCGCGCCGGCCCGTACGGCAGCGTGAACGCGTTAACACTTGCAGGCGTTGCAAGCGACCATCATCAGCGAACGATCGAGGAACCTGCCATGAGATCGCGGATCGAGTTCTCGCTGATGCTCGCACTCGCACTCGCAGGCGCATCGCCGCTGCTGTCGGCGCCCCTGCCGCGGGTACATCCGGGCTCGCCGTGGTACCAGCGCATCGATCAAGCCGCAGTGCACCCGAACTCGGCCGGACCGGGCGGGATGATCGCCACTCTGGCGGGTCTGGGTGGTTTCGGCAACGGCCGCATGCAGATCGATTTCAGCATGTATGTGCTGTACGCAATCGCCGGCACACCGACCCAACCGCTGATCGAAATCCCCAGCGCCGATCCCGACGACGACTATTACCTGCCCGACTGCGACGCGCTGGCGACGCCGATTCCGTTGCCGGCGGGTGGCGCCATCGAGGGCCAGGCGGGTTACAGTTGCGATGTGTTCAACAACGATTGCCACCTGCTGGTAGTGACCGGCAACGAAATCTTCGAGGTCTACCGCGCCAATGTCACCGCCCAGGGCGTACAGAGCCAGTGCCTGGCGCGCTGGCGGATGGACGCGCTGTATCCGCCACAGGGCCGCGGCGAACACTGCACCAGCGCCGATGCCGCCGGCTTCCCGATCGCGCCATTGCTGTTCAATGCCGACGAGGTGGCAGCGGCCGTGCAAGTTGCCGATGGCGACCTTGGCCACGCCATCCGCTTCATCTTGCCCAACAACCGAATGGCCAGCGATGTCTCGCTCGGCGGCGTGCTTGGTCGCCTCTACGTGCGACCCGCATCGCATGCCGGCGGACCCTCGGGACCTACCGCCAGCGTCCCCTACGGCGCGCGACTGCGGCTGCGCAGCGATTTCCCGATGACCGGTTACAACGCTGCCGCCCAGGTCATCCTGCGCACCATGCAGCGCTACGGCATCGTGCTCGCCGATGGCGGCACCGTCGCCCTCACCGCCGAGAGCGACCGTTACACCACCAACACCTGGGCGAGCCTGGGCATCGGATCGCGCGTGTTCGACCAGACCGCGGGTGCACAGGATGTGCTGGTCACCGATTTCGCCGTGATCGACACCGGTCCGCGCATCGGCGAGACCTACGAGTGCGAGCGTTCGCTACCGGCACTCGACCCGTTGTTCGCCAACGGGTTTGAATGAGGCGGGCCAGAGCTTCAGTGGGAGCGACCTTGCGTCGCGAGCCTTTGCCTGTGCTGTCCGGAGCAAAAGCTCGCGACGCAAGGTCGCTCCCACAGGTCGCGCTCATCAAACTTATCGCAAGTGGTTGCGTCGCCCAGTGCGGAACTAACCACGCCGAGGGCCGTCAACAATTGTACCGGCCAGCTTCAGGCCGGCAATCGACTTTCCACGACCGGACCCTGCGAACTTGAACAAGACGCTCCTAGCAATTCCCATCCTCTTGCTCTCGGTCAGCGCTGATGCTCAGTCTTTTTATCTGGGCGCCAGCATCGGCGAGACCGCGATCGACGATTCGCCGGCGCAAGTCATCGGCGATCTGGACACCGACGAAAGCTGGCGTATCCATGCCGGCTGGCAGTTTCATGAAAACTGGGCCGTGGAGGCCAGTTACCACGACTTCGGCACCGCATCGGGAGATTTCAGACCCTGCCGCGAGGTGTGCATCCCCGATATTCCCGTCTCCCGCGAGTTCTCGACCGACGCCTGGTCGCTGCGCGCGGCGTGGCGTGTCGGCGACCAGCGCTGGCAACCGTTCGCGGCAGCCGGCTGGACCTGGTCGAATACAGACGGCAGTGTCCGCGGCCTCGGCTCGGGCACCCGTGTCGGCTACAGCGACAGCGACAACGGATTCAGCGTAGAACTTGGAATACGCCTGTTGGTCGGTGAGTCATTCGCGCTGCGTGCCGGTTACGAGTGGTTCGATCTCGAGGCATCGGATGCTGCCTTCAACATCGGCGGCGAGTTCATTTTCTGATTCGGACGTTAAGCCCCGGCGCAACTGCAATCGGTTCAGCAGTTGCCTCCGGGGCACGCGTCCATTGATCTCCCTCAACGCGTAAACTTTCGCGTAGCACTAGCTTCCGGCTGGATCTGAAGAGTGCCTTCATCGGCTACCGGGGAGCGCCGTGGAATCGTTCAAAGCGGATGTCGCCATCATCGGGGCCGGGGGCGCCGGCCTGCGTGCCGCGATTGCGGTCGCGCAGAAAGACCCCAGGCTGAAAATCGCGCTCATTTCCAAGGTGTACCCGATGCGCAGCCACACCGTGGCCGCCGAGGGTGGCGCCGCTGGCGTGGTGCAGTCGCACGACAGCCTGGATCATCACTTCCACGACACCGTGGCCGGCGGCGACTGGCTGTGCGAGCAGGACGTGGTCGACTACTTCGTCGCCCACTGCACCGAGGAAATGGTGCAACTGGAACACTGGGGCTGCCCGTGGAGCCGCAAGCCGGATGGCCACGTCAATGTGCGCGCCTTCGGCGGCATGAAGATAGAGCGCACCTGGTTTGCCGCCGACAAGTCCGGCTTCCACATGCTGCACACGCTGTTCCAGACCTCTCTGCAGTTCCCGTCGATCAAGCGCTTCGACGAGCACTTCTGCGTCGATTTGCTGGTCGAGGACGGCCGTGCGCAGGGCGCGGTGGCGATCAACATCGCTTCGGGCGAATTCGTCATGATCGAAGCGAAATCGGTGGTGATCGCCACCGGCGGTGCTGGCCGCGTGTTTCGCGAGAACACCAATGGCGGCATCGTCACTGGCGACGGCATGGCGCTGGCCTATCGCCACGGCGTGCCACTGCGCGACATGGAATTCGTGCAATACCACCCGACCTGCATGCCCGGCACTGGCCTCTTGTTCACCGAGGCCTGTCGCGGCGAAGGCGGTTTCCTGGTCAACAAGGACGGCTATCGCTATCTGCAGGACTATGGGCTGGGACCGGCCGAACCGACACCGCGCAATAAGGCGATGGAACTCGGTCCGCGCGACCGATTGAGCCAGGCCTTCTGGTACGAGCAGCAGAAAGGCCGCACCATCGAGGGCATCCATGGTTCGACGGTGCACCTGGACTTGCGCCACCTCGGCCACAAGAAGCTGCGCGAGCGCCTGCCGCAGATCTGCGAACTGGCGGAAGAGTTCATGGGTATCGATCCGGCCGACAAGCCGATTCCGGTGCGCCCGGCAGTGCACTACACGATGGGCGGCATCCTGGTCGACGGCAACTGCGCCAGTCCCATGCCCGGCCTGTATGCGGCCGGCGAGTGCTCCAGCGTCGGCATCCACGGCGCCAACCGCCTCGGCTCCAATTCGCTGTCGGAGATCTGCGTATTCGGCAAGGTCGCCGGCGACAACGCGGCCGATTTTGCCCGGACGGCCAAACCCGCGCCGAGCGCCACGCTGATGAAGCAGGCGGAGGCAGCGCAGGCACGCGCGCTCGCCCTGGTCCGCGGCAATAAAGGTACGGAGCGCATCTCGGTGCTACGCCGGGAAATGGCCGAAACCATGGAGCGCGGCTGCGGCATCTACCGGATGGGCGACACCATGCAGCAGACCTGCGACCATCTGGAGCAACTGCGCGAGCGCTACAAACGCGTCAAGGTCGACGACACCTCGAGCGTGTTCAACACCGAATGGCTGCTGGCGATCGAACTTGGTTACCAGTTGCAGGTGGCGCAGGCAATGGCGGTTTCCGCGCTGAATCGCAAGGAATCGCGTGGCGCGCATCAGCGCCTCGACGACTACAAGGTGCGCGACGACGTCAATTACCTCAAGCACACACTGGCCGTGTCCGCAGGCGATGCGCCACCGGTGATCAGTTACGGCGAGGTCAAGATCACCCATCTGCCGCCCGGCGTGCGCGCTTACGGCGCCGCTGGCGAAGCCGCAGATGCCGCCAGCAAGTCCAAGCCAGCGGGAGGAAGCGCGCCATGAAAGCCGCAACGCGCACGATCCGCATCGAAGTGCTGCGCTATCGCCCCGAACAGGATGCCGAGCCCGTCGTCCAGGCTTTTGATGTGCCGTTCACCGACGACATGTCGGTGCTGCAGGGCCTGCAGTACATCAAGGACGAACTCGACGGCTCGCTCTCTTTCCGCTGGTCCTGTCGCATGGCGATCTGCGGCAGCTGCGGCATGATGATCAACGGCGTACCCAAGCTGTCCTGCAGCACCTTCCTGCGCGATCTCTACCCGGGTCCGCTGCGCGTGGAGGCGCTGGCGCATTTCCCGATCGAGCGCGATCTGGTGATCGTCATGGACGATTTCATCACCAAGCTGCACAAGATCAAGCCGTACATCATCCCGAAAGAAGCGCGCAGCCTGAGCCAGGGCGAGTACCTGCAGACGCCGGAGGAGCTCGATCGCTACGAGCAGTTCAGCTCCTGCATCAATTGCATGCTGTGTTACGCGGCGTGCCCGCAATACGGCTTGAACTCGAGCTTCATCGGCCCGGCGGCAATGGCGCTGGTGCATCGCTACAACCTCGACACCCGCGACGGCGGCAGTGCCGAGCGCAATCCGTATGTGCAGGCCGAAGAAGGCGTGTTCAACTGCACCGCGGTCGGCTATTGCTCGGAAGTCTGTCCCAAGGATGTCGACCCGGCGAATGCCGTCAACGTCAACAAGACCGAGGCTGCCAAGGACTATTTCCTGCGGTTCTTGCGACCCAAGGGAGCGCAGGCATGAGCGCGCGAAAACCATACCGCCGACCGATGGCCGGCTGGTGGAAGAAGAACCCCTACTTCGTCGAATACATGGTGCACGAAGGCACCGCGCTGTTCGTCGCGGCCTATGCGCTGATCCTGCTTGCCGGCCTGTTCGCGCTGGCGCGCGGCGAAGCCGCCTGGAACGCGTTCGCCGCATTCCTGCGCAGCCCACCATCGCTGCTGCTCCACGGTGTATTGCTGCTCGGGTTTCTGTATCACACCTGGACCTGGTTCAACATCATGCCGCGCACGCTGCCGCCGATCATCATCAGCGGCGAACGGATCAAGCCGGCGACCATCACGCGCGCTGGACTGGCGGCATCGGCGCTGGCCAGCGTCGCGCTGTACCTGATTGCGAGGATCGCCGCATGAAACGCTCGAATGCTCCGATCTTCTGGGCGCTGTTCGGCGCTGGCGGCATGCTCTCGGCGCTGGTCGGCGCGATGCTGGTATTGATCACCGGAATCGCGGCGCCGCTCGGCATCGGCCTGCCCGGCGATGTGCTCAGTCATGCCAATGTGCTGGATTTCGTGCACAACTGGGCTGGAAAGCTGATCCTGTTCGCGGTGATCACACTGTTCCTGTGGCATGCCGCGCACCGCATCTTCCACACGCTGCATGATTTAGGCATTCATGCCGGTTGGACGGCGCGGATCTTGTGTTACGGCTCGGCACTGGCCGGCACGATCGCCAGCTGTGTGTTGCTGATGCAGATCGCGTAGGCGCGAAT
>CALEZI010000055.1 GCA_937928755.1 uncultured Rhodanobacteraceae bacterium
TCGACCTCAAGCGCGTCGCGCTGACCGGCAGCAACGGCAAGACCACCACCAAGGCGTTGACGGCGGCGATCCTCGCACGCGTCGGCCATACGCACGCCACGCCGGGCAACTACAACAACGAGATCGGCGTGCCGTTGACGGTGCTCGGGCTCGGCACCGGGCATCGTTTTGCGGTGATTGAAATGGGCTGCGGCAAACCCGGCGACATCGATGAACTTACCCGTATCGTGCCGCCGCACGCCGGTCTGGTGACCAACGTCGCTGCGGCGCATCTGGAGCGCCTGAACAGTGAGCAGGGCGTGGCCGAGGCCAAGGCCGGGATCTACCGCGGCCTGCTGCCTGACGGCATCGCCGTGATCAATGCCGACGACGCCCATGCAGCGTACTTCCGCCAGCAGGCGGGCAGCCATGCGCTCATCGATTTTGCCATCGACGGTCCCGCGGCGGTGCGCGCGGAGCGGTGGACCATCGGGCTGCACTCGCGTTTCCTTTTGAGCACGCCGGCAGGCTCGATCAACATCGAGCTGCCGTTGCCGGGCCGTCACAACGTCATGAATGCACTGGCCGCAAGTTGCCTGGCGTTGTCCGTCGGCGCGCCGCTGGAAAGCATCGCTGCGGCACTGGCCGAAGTCGAAGCCGTGGCCGGCCGGCAGCGACGGCTCGAAGTGCGCGACGGCGTCATCTACGACGACAGCTACAACGCCAATCCGGGTTCGCTGGTGGCGGCGATCGAGACCCTGGCGCTGGAGCCACCGCCGCGCTGGCTGGTACTCGGCGACATGGCCGAACTCGGCCCGCTGGCGCCGCGATTGCACGCCCGCTGCGGGGCGCTGGCGCGCGCGCGCGGCATCGAACGCCTGTACGCGGTGGGGCCACTGTCGCTCGCCGCCGCCGAGGCCTTCGGCGATGGCGCGGTGCATTTCGCCAGCGTCGAGGAGTTGATCGACGCGCTCAACACCGAGTGGCAGCCGGGCACCACGGCGCTGGTCAAGGGCTCGCGCTCGGCGCGCATGGAGCGGGTGGTGGCGGCGTTGGCCGGATCCGCCTCGGCTGGGGAGAATCACTGATGCTGCTGGCACTCGCCGACTGGTTGCAGAACTACTTCAGCGCCTTCAATGTCTTCAACTACATCACGCTGCGCTCGATCCTGTCGGCGCTGACCGCGCTGGCCTTGTCGCTGCTTTTCGGTCCGCGGTTGATCCGGTCGTTGACCGAGAAACAGATCGGCCAGACGATCCGCTCGGATGGCCCGCAGTCGCACCTGTCCAAAGCCGGTACGCCGACCATGGGTGGCCTGCTGATCCTGATGGCGGTGGCGGCGTCGACGCTGCTGTGGGCGGACTGGAACAACCGCTACATCTGGATCGTGCTCGGCGTACTGCTGGCGTTCGGCGCGATCGGCTTCATCGATGACTACCGCAAGCTGGTGCTGAAGGATTCGCGCGGTCTGCCGGCACGCTGGAAGTACCTGCTGCAGTCGGTGTTCGGTGCGCTGGCCGCGGTGCTGCTCTACGTCTCGGCCGACACGCCGGCGGCGACCGCCTTGTATCTGCCGTTCTTCAAGACGGTGGCGATTCCGCTGGGTCTGGCCTTCATCGTCGTCGCTTATTTCTGGATCGTCGGCTTCTCCAATGCGGTGAATCTGACCGACGGCCTCGATGGTCTGGCGATCATGCCAACGGTACTGGTCGCCGGCGCGCTCGGCATCTTCGCCTACCTGTCCGGACATGCGGAGTTCGCCAGGTATCTTGGAATCCCGCGCATCCCGGGTGCCGGCGAGCTGGGCATCATCTGCGGCGCGCTGGCCGGTGCCGGCCTCGGTTTTCTCTGGTTCAACACCTATCCGGCGCAGGTCTTCATGGGCGATATCGGCGCGCTCTCGGTGGGCGCCGTGCTCGGCACCATCGCCGTGATCGTGCGCCAGGAGGCGGTGCTGGTGATCATGGGTGGCATCTTCGTGCTGGAGACGCTGTCGGTGATGCTGCAGGTGGCGTCGTTCAAACTCACCGGCAAACGCATCTTCCGCATGGCGCCGCTGCACCATCACTTCGAGTTGAAGGGTTGGCCGGAGCCGCGCGTGATCGTGCGCTTCTGGATCATCAGCGTGGTGCTGGTGCTGCTCGGTCTCGCGACCCTGAAGGTGCGCTGATGGCCGCCGTGCTCCAGGCCAGACGTTTGCCGGCAGCGCCAAAAGTGGCGCTGGATCCGTGGATTGCGGTGAGCGCCGTCGCCCTGGCGTCGATTGGTCTGGTCATGGTGGCCTCCAGTTCGATTGCGATCGCCGAGGAAATGCACGTCGGACCGTTCTATTTCCTGACGCGTCACGCGCTGTTCCTGACGCTGGGCACGCTGCTGGCGTGGCTGGCCTACCGCAGCGACCTCGACTGGCTCAAGCAGTACTCGCAGGTGATGATCCTCGGCGGCTTCATGCTGCTGCTGATCGTGTTCGTGCCTGGGCTTGGCGTCGAGGTCAAGGGCGCGCGGCGCTGGATCCGCCTGGGCATCTCCAATTTCCAGGCGGTCGAGGCGGTCAAGCTGTTCCTGATCATCTATCTGGCTGGTTATTTCGTGCGCCACCAGGAAACGCTGCAACACAGCCTGCTCGGTGTCATCAAGCCGCTGGTAGTGGCCGGCGCGCTGATCGGCCTGTTGATGGCGCAGCCCGATTTCGGCGGCGCCCTGCTGCTGATGGCGATCACCGGTGGATTGATCTGGCTCGCCGGTGGCTCGGCGCGGCATCTGCTGGCGATTGGCCTGTTCACCATGCCGGTTGTTGCGTTTGCGGCGTTGGCCGAGCCCTACCGCGTGCGCCGGCTGTTTTCGTTCATGGACCCGTGGGCCGACCCCTTCGACGGCGGTTTCCAGCTGACCCAGGCGCTGATCGCCGTCGGCCGCGGCGAGTGGTTCGGCGTCGGACTTGGCGAGAGCGTGCAGAAGCTGTTCTACCTGCCTGAGGCGCACACCGACTTCATCCTTGCCGTGATCGCCGAAGAACTCGGGTTCGTCGGCGTCCTGTTGATCATCGGCCTGTTCGCCGCCTTCACCGGGCGTGCCTTTCAGCTCGGGCTGGACGGCCTGCGCCAGGGTCGCGCGTTCGAGGCCTATCTCGCCTACGGCATCGCGCTGTGGTTCTCGATGCAGGCGGCGATCAGCATCGGCGTCAACATCGGCGCGCTGCCGACCAAGGGCCTGACGCTGCCGTTGATCAGTTCCGGCGGCTCCAGCGTGATCATGAGTTGTGTCGCGGTCGGCCTGCTGCTGAAGGTCAGTGCGTCCTTGCGCGAACCGCGCAGCGTCGGTGCGTTCGAGGGCGTGGCGCCGGGGGTGACCCGATGAGCGCACCAGTGCTGGTGATGGCGGGCGGAACCGGCGGACACGTGTTCCCGGGGCTGGCGGTGGCGGCCGCACTCAAGCAGATCGGCATTCCGGTGGTCTGGCTCGGCTCTGAAGGCGGCATGGAGCAGACGCTGGTGCCGAAGCACGACATTCCGTTCGAGGCGATCCGCGTCAGTGGACTGCGCGGCAAGGGCTGGAAATCCAAACTGCGGCTGCCGATCGACCTCGGTCGCGCGTTCTGGCAGGCGCGCCGGGTGCTCAAGCGCGTGCGCCCGCGCAGCGTACTCAGCCTCGGTGGATACGCCGCCGGGCCCGGTGGGCTGGCGGCGTTCTGGCTGCGCCGACCGCTGCTGGTGCACGAGCAGAACAGTATCCCGGGACTGACCAACCGCGTGCTGGCGCGTTTCGCACGGCGCGTGTTGACCGGTTTTCCTGCGGCGTTTCCGGGCCGTTCGCGATGGGTCGGCAATCCCGTGCGCGCGGACATTGCGGCATTGCCGCCGCCTGGCGAACGCCTGGCCGGGCGCAGTGGCGCTCTGCGTGTGCTGGTTATCGGTGGCAGTCAGGGCGCGCTGGCGCTGAACCGACTGCTGCCGCAGGCGCTGGCTTCGATGGATGAGGCTGAGCGCCCGCAAGTCTGGCACCAGTGCGGCCAGCGCATGATCGACAACACCCTGCTGCTCTATCGTCAGGCCGGTGTCAGCGGCCGCGTGGTGGCGTTCATCGACGACATGGCGGCCGCCTATGCCTGGGCCGATCTGGTCGTGTGTCGCGCCGGTGCGCTGACGCTGGCCGAGTTGACCGCTGCCGGCGTGGCTTCGCTGCTGGTCCCGTATCCGCACGCGGTCGACGACCATCAGACCGCCAACGCGCGCTGGTTGTGCCAGGCCGGGGCAGCCGAGTTGCTGCCGGAATCGACCCTCGATGCGACTACGCTGGCGGCGCGCCTGCGTCAGCTTGGCGACGACCGTGCGCGCCTGCTGGTGATGGCCGAAGCGGCACGCGAGCAGTCGCGCGCCAACGCGGCGGAGGCCGTGGCACAGGCATGCCTGGAGATCGCCCGATGAGCATCGCCGCACGCTTCCGCCCGGGCCAGGACCTGATGCGCGCATTCAAGCGCGTGCATTTCATCGGCATCGGCGGCTCCGGCATGAGCGGCATCGCCGAGGTCATGCACAATCTCGGCTACGACGTCAGTGGCTCCGATCAATCCAGCAGTGCCGTTACCTTGCGACTGGCGCAACTGGGCATTCGCGTGCATCGCGGTCATCTGGCCAGTCAGGTCGCCGATGTGGACGTGGTGGTCGTCTCCAGCGCCATCCACCCGGAGAATCCGGAACTGCTCGCCGCGCGCCAACGGCGCCTGCCGGTGGTGCCACGCGCCGAGATGCTCGGCGAACTGATGCGCTTCCGGCGCGGCATCGCGGTGGCCGGCACCCACGGCAAGACCACCACCACCAGCTTGATCGCCAGCGTGCTGGCCGAGGGCGAGCTCGATCCGACGTTCGTCATCGGCGGCCGCCTGAACAGCGCCGGCACTCACGCGCGCCTGGGCTCCGGCGAGTATCTGGTGGCCGAAGCCGACGAGAGCGACGGCTCGTTCCTGCTGCTGCAGCCGGTGATGGCGGTGGTCACCAACATCGATGCCGACCACCTGGAGAACTTCGGTGGCAGCTTCGAGCGACTGAAGCAGGCCTTCGACGACTTCCTGCACCGCATGCCCTTTTATGGTCTGGCCGTGCTCTGCGCCGACGACGCCGAGACCCGCGCGTTGGCTGCGCGCAGTCCGCGCGCGGTGCGCACCTATGGTTTTGCGGCGGATGCCGACGTCCGCGCCAGCGACCTCACCCAGGACGGCAACCAGATGCGCTTCATGCTGCATCTCCCGGACGAGGCGCCGCGCGCGGCCGTGCTCAACCTCCCTGGGCGCCACAACGTGCAGAACGCCTGCGCGGCGGCCGCCATTGCGCTCGAGATCGGCGTCGACTGTGCGGCGATCGTCGATGGCCTGGCGCGTTTCGCCGGCGTCGGACGGCGCTTCGCGATCCATCAGGACCTGGCGTTGGATCAGGGCAGCGTGATGTTCGTCGACGACTACGGCCATCACCCGCGCGAACTCAGGGCGGTGATCGAGGCGGCACGCGGCGGCTGGCCGCGGCGACGCCTGGTGCTGGCCTTCCAGCCGCACCGCTACACGCGGACCCGCGATCTGATCGACGATTTTGCCGAGGTGCTGGGACTGGCCGACGTGGTCGTGCTGACCGAGGTCTACGCCGCCGGCGAACCGCCTATCAGCGGTGCCGACGGGCGCGCGTTGGCACGCGCGGTGCGCGCCCGCGGTCGCCTCGATCCGGTGTTCGTCAAGCATCCGAACGAACTGGTGAACGTGCTGCCGGACCTGCTGCGCGATGGCGATCTGCTGCTGCTGCAGGGCGCCGGCGACATCGGCGCGGTCGCCCAGGACCTCGAATCGCGCGGGCATCTGCGCGGGGGTGCGGCATGAACCATTCCTGCGGATTCGCGGCTGTACCGACGCAGTGTTTCGGCGAGTACGGGAGCTGTTTGTTGTCCGCAAAGGACGCAAAGGACGCAAAGGGGAGCTTCTTTTGGCGAACTTTGCGGACAAGAGGCTGTTGTTCCCAGATCCATGTGGACCGGTCTCGGCATGGTCAGCCCCGCGCCGGAGATGCCGAATGAACCGCATCACCGATCCCGCGCAGTTCGGTCGCGTCGCCGTGGTCATGGGCGGCGACAGCTCCGAGCGTGAGGTGTCGCTGAACAGTGGCGCCAAAGTGCTGGAAGCGCTGCGCGCGCGCGGCGTGGACGCGACGCCGGTGGACGGCGTTGCGGCGCTGCTGGCGCATATCCAGGCCGGCCATTGCGATCGCGTGTTCAACATCCTGCACGGGCGCGGTGGCGAAGATGGCGTGCTGCAGGGCGCGCTGGAAGCACTGCGCATTCCGTACACCGGGTCGGGCGTGCTCGGATCGGCGCTGAGCATGGACAAGGTGCGCACCAAGCGCGTGTGGCAGGCGCTGGGAATTCCGACGCCTGCTTTTGCCGTGCTCAGTCGCGGTGCCGACGTCGCTGCTGCGATCGCTGCCGTCGGCCTGCCGGCGATCGTCAAGCCTTCGCGCGAAGGCTCCAGCGTGGGGGTCACGCGCGTGTTCCACGAACGCGACGTCGACGCGGCCGTTGAACTCGCGGCGCGCTACGACGGCGAGATGCTGGTCGAACGCATGATCGTTGGTCCGGAACTGACCGTCGCCGTGCTCGACGGCATGGCGCTGCCGAGCATCCGCATCGTGCCCGCCGGCGAGTTCTACGATTACCACGCCAAATACGTCGCCGAGGACACGCAATATCTCTGTCCAGGTCGCGACGAGCCTGACGAGAGCGCGCTGCGCGCCTTGTGCGAGACCGCATTTGCCGCCGTCGGCGCCAGTGGTTGGGGTCGTATCGACGTGATGTGCGACCGCAACGGCAACTTCTACCTGCTTGAGGTCAACACCACGCCGGGTATGACCAGCCACAGCCTGGTGCCCAAGGCCGCCGCTGCAGCCGGCATCGACTTCGGGGACCTGTGCTGGCGCATCCTGGAAACCAGCCTGGGCGAGGTGCGCGCGTGACCAGCCGGCGTACTTTCGTGACCAGTCTGTCTGCGCTGCTGGCGGTAGCCGCGCTCGGCGTGTTGGCGGCAGGCGCCTTCATGGCGCACACCGGCGGCGCACTGTTGCCGTTCCGCTGGGTCGACGTCAGCGGGAGCTTTGCGCGCGTCAGCGCCGAGCAGATTCGCGCCGCGGTCGGCCCGGCAGCGACGCGAGGCTTCTTCGGCGTCGACCTCGGCGAAGTGCGCGCAAGTGCGCTGGCGCTGCCCTGGGTGGCCGAGGCCGAAGTGCGCAAGGTGTGGCCGGACACGCTGGAAGTGCGCATTCGCGAGCGCCAGGTGCTGGGTCGCCTGGGCGTCGACCGTCTGGTCGATGTCGCCGGCAACATATTCCAGGCGCGTGGCGCCGGTGAGGCGCGCGGGTTGCCGCTGCTGGATGCCGAACCGGCGCAGATGCCGCAGCTGGCCGAGTACTACCAGCAGGCGCAGCGTGGCGTCGACAGCATCGGTCGGCAGATCAGTGCAGCACGCATCAGTCCGCGTGGCGCGCTGCAATTGCAGCTCAACGACGGCCTCGAAGTGCAACTCGGCAGTCGCGAGCAGATGCTGCGCTGGCAGCGCTTTGTCGGCAGCTTGCCGCGCATGGCCGCACTCGACCCGCGCCCGATCGCGGCGGTCGACCTGCGCTACACCCACGGTTACGCCGTGCGCTATGTCGAGCCGGCAGCGCCTGACGCAGTCCCCGACAAACCCATCGAATCGAGCAACGACACGTGACGCGGAAATCCGACAAAACCCTGATCGTTGGCCTCGACATCGGCACCTCCAAGGTGGTGGCGATGGTGGGCGAGTACGCCCCCGGCGAGGCCGTCGAGATCATCGGCATGGGCAGCCAGCCGAGCCGCGGCATCAAGCGCGGCGTGGTCGTCGATATCGAGTCGACGGTGCAATCGATCCAGCGCGCGGTCGAAGAAGCCGAGCAGATGAGCGGCTGCGAGATCCGCTCGGTGTATGCCGGCATCAGCGGCAGCCACGTGAAGAGCCTGAACTCGCATGGCATCGTCGCCATCCGCGACAAGGAAGTTACCGACTTCGACGTCGATCGGGTGCTCGATGCGGCGCGCGCGATGCCGATCCCGGCCGACCAGAAGATCCTGCACGTGCTGCCGCAGGAATACGTGATCGACGAGCAGGAAGGCATCCGTTATCCGATCGGCATGAGCGGCGTGCGCCTGGAGGCGCGCGTGCATCTGGTCACAGCCGCCAACAGCGCGGCGCAGAACATCACCAAGTGCATCGCCCGCTGCGGTCTGGAAGTCGATGACCTGATCCTGCAGCCGCTGGCGGCCAGCCATGCCGTGCTCACCGACGACGAGCGCGAACTCGGAGTCGCGCTGATCGACATCGGTGCCGGCACCACCGACATCGTGGTGTTTGCGCAGGGCGCGATCCGCCACACCTCGGTGCTGCCGATCGCCGGCGACCAGGTCACCAACGACATCGCCGTGGCGCTGCGCACGCCGACGCAACATGCCGAAGAGATCAAGCTGAAGTACGCCTGCGCGCTGGCGCACCTGGCGACCGCCGAGGAGAGCATTCAGGTGCCCAGTGTCGGCGATCGGGCGCCGCGGCGACTGGCGCGACAGACCCTGGCCGAAGTGGTGCAACCGCGTTACGAGGAACTGTTCTCGCTGGCCCAGGCCGAGCTGCGCCGCAGCGGATACGAGGACCTGATCGCTGCCGGCATCGTGCTGACCGGCGGCGCTGCACGGATGGACGGTGCGGTCGAACTGGCCGAAGAGATCTTCCACATGCCGGTGCGACTGGGCCTGCCGCAACACGTCAGCGGGCTCGCCGAAATTGTCGGTAATCCGATCCATGCCGCCGGCGTCGGTCTGCTCATCTACGGATCGCAGGTGCGCCCGCGCACCAATACGCATCAGAGCAGCGGCGCGCGCAGTCTGTGGGAGCGGCTGAAGAAGTTCGTGGGTGGCGAATTCTGAGATTTCGCGCTTCGCGATTGCTCCTGAGTGGGCGCGCGCGAGGAGCAGTGGAAGCGGGTGGGCAGGGGTATCCACCCGGGGGAGGCCGGAAAGCGCAAGGATGCGCCGCCCGGAAAAAATCAAAACTGGCTGGCACTAATTGCGAGGGTCTGAACATGTTTCAACTTATGGAAAGTGCAACACCCAATGCGGTGATCAAGGTGATCGGCGTCGGTGGCGGCGGCAACAACGCGATCACCCACATGCTCGGCGGCAACATCGAGGGCGTCGAGTTCGTCTGCGCCAACACCGATGCGCAGGCCTTGCGCCGCGCCGACGGCGTTACGTTGCTGCAACTCGGCACCAACGTCACCAAGGGTCTCGGCGCCGGCGCCAATCCGGAGGTCGGCCGCCAGGCCGCAATCGAAGACCGCGAGCGCATCAGCGAAGCGCTGCGCGGTGCCGACATGGTGTTCATCACCGCCGGCATGGGCGGCGGCACCGGCACCGGTGCTGCGCCGGTGATCGCGCAGATCGCCAAGGATCTCGACATCCTGACCGTGGCGGTGGTCACCAAGCCGTTTCCGTTCGAGGGCCGTCGGCGCATGCAGGTGGCGCAGAAGGGCATCGAGGAACTGGCACAGCACGTCGACTCGCTGATCACCATCCCCAACGAGAAACTGCTGACCGTGCTCGGCCGCGAAGTCTCGCTGCTGAACGCATTCCGCGAAGCCAACGACGTGCTGCTCGGCGCGGTGCAGGGCATCGCCGAACTGATCACGCGTCCCGGCCTGATCAACGTCGATTTCGCCGACGTGCGCACGGTGATGAGTGAAATGGGCCTGGCCATGATGGGTACCGGCAAGGCGCGCGGCGACGACCGCGCCGTCGCCGCCACCGAGGCCGCGATCGGCAATCCGCTGCTGGAGGACATCAACCTCAAGGGCGCCTGCGGCATCCTGGTGAACATCACCTCGGGCCCGAACCTGACCATGCGCGAATACAACGAAGTCGGCCAGACGGTGGCCGAGTTCGCTGCCGACGACGCCAACATCAAGATCGGCACCGTGCTCGACATGGATCTGGAAGACGAGATCCGCGTCACGGTGGTCGCCACCGGACTCAATCGGCAGACCCAGCGTGCTCCGGTCGACGCTTTCGCTGGCGCACCCATGCGCAACAACTTCCGCGTGGTGCGCGCGCCCGAGGGCGAGCCGGCGTCGTTGATCGCGCAGCCGCAGCCGACATTGCGTCCGCAGCAGGTTCGTCGCTTCGGCAGCAACGGCGCCACCGCTGCCGCCCCCCAGGCAACTGCCGAGACCGAGTACGACTACCTCGATATTCCGGCGTTCCTGCGCCGGCAGGCCGACTGACAGCCTGTCGCAATACAGCCAGTGCCGCCGGGAGCACGGATGGCCCCCGGCGGCGGCGTTGGGCGTTTCTGCAGTTGCAGGAGCGACGTGTACGCCGCGACATCCGCTGGTTCGCGGTCGCGACGTACACGTCGCTCCTACGGGGCTGCGTGCGCCAGCGCACAGTCACAATGTGGTCTTCGGGTTCAAGCTGTGGCTGCGGCGCAACAACCTGTTGCGCCGGGCGCTACGGGCGTCTTTGCGTGGTCAAGGTCGTGTGGTACGATCTACCGGACGTATTGCCTGCAATAGCCGAGACCACCCACGATGATTCGTCAGCGCACGTTGAAGAATGTCATCCGCGCAACGGGCGTTGGGATTCACTCAGGCGAGAAGGTTTACATGACGCTGCGGCCTGCCGCCGTCAATACCGGCATTGTTTTTCGCCGTACCGATCTCGCTGAACCTGTCTGCCTGCATGCCCGCGCCGAAAACGTCGGCGACACCAGTCTGTCCACCGCACTGGTCAAGGGCGGCACCCGCGTCGCCACCATCGAACATCTGCTGTCCGCGTTTGCCGGCCTCGGCATCGACAACGCCTATGTGGACGTGTCGGCCTCGGAAGTGCCGATCATGGATGGCAGCGCCGGACCCTTCGTGTTCCTGCTGCAGTCCGCGGGCATCGAAGAGCAGAACGCGCACAAGCGTTTCATCCGCATCCGCAAGGACGTGGTTGTCCGCGATGGCGACAAGTGGGCACGCTTCGAACCGTTCGACGGATTCAAGGTGGGCTTCTCGATCGAGTTCGACCACCCCGCGTTCAGCCAGAAGACCTGCAAGGCCGAGATCGACTTCTCGACCACCTCCTTCGTCAAGGAAGTCTCGCGCGCGCGCACCTTCGGGTTCATGCGCGATCTGGAAATGTTGCGCGAACGCAATCTGGTGCTCGGCGGTTCGATGGACAATGCCATCGTGCTCGACGACTACCGTGTCCTCAACGAGGACGGGTTGCGCTACGAAGACGAGTTCGTCAAACACAAGATTCTGGATGCGATCGGCGACCTGTATCTGTTGGGACACAGCCTGATTGGTGCGTTCTACGGACACAAGTCCGGTCACTTCCTCAACAACAAGCTCTTGCGAGCCCTGGTGGCCGACGAGAGTGCCTGGGAAGAAGTCATATTCGACCGCCCAGAAGAAGTACCGATCTCCTACGCCCATCCCGCCCAGGCGGTGTGAGCTTTCGAGAAACGGTTCGCGTTGACCATCGCCCCGGTCGACGAGCAGAGGATGAACGCAACGACAAGGATGTACTTCAGCAGGATGCTGATCGGCCACAAGGCCACGACAACAGCCGGTGATGAACCGGCTGGCCTGAACAGGTTGCCGTCACGGGACCGATCCAGGCGGGGTCGTACGTACTAACGCGAACGGGGAATTCGCGTCGGGGCGGGCGACCTTCACGGTGAGTCGCAACTCGTCGACGGAGAGGGCCAGTTTGGCCTCCTGGAGGAGTTGTCGGCTCGAAAGGCGCAGTTTGGACGCCCAATCGGGCGTACGTGCCAGGAATACGAGTTGTCCTTCGCGGTAATTGGCGAGGCGGCACTCGGCAGCAAGTCGCGGCGGCAAGGTGGCGCGCAAGCGCTGATCAAGCTCCCCGATGCGACGCGCTTCTTTTACGAGCGCGGCGAGGCTGGGAAGTTCCTGGAGCGTTTCACCAAGGGCGGGATAGCGGGGCATCGCGATTCTCGTTTCCGGCGCACCGGCGAAGGCGAACATAGGTCTAACGTGTCATGAACATCATACTGATTGGCGGTCCACGTTCCGGTTCACGTTCCATCAACCTCAAATGCGTGCGCACGCGCTGGATGTGTACCAGCGTCGCGCTGTTGTTGCTTTCTGCGGTCGTCGGCGTCGGCTTTTTCGCCGGGCGCGGCTTGGGCACCGTGGAAGGGCTGAGCGCCAGCGATGTCGAACAACTGCGCCAGCAACTGCTCACCCAGCAAGCGCAACTGGATGAAACCGAAGCGCGCAGCAAGCGCGATCTCGACGCCCTGGCGATGCAACTCGGCGAGTTGCAGGCCCAGGCGACGCGCCTCAATGCCCTGGGAACGCGCCTTACGCGGATGGGCAAACTTGAAGACGGCGAATTCGATTTCGCCAAGGCGCCGAGCATCGGTGGCCCGGAAACACCCAGCGAGATCGACGCCGACTACTTCGCGCCGGCGTTCTCCGATTCCATCGAACGCCTGCGCAGCCAGTTCAGCGTGCAGGCCGAGCAGCTCGGCGTGCTGGAAACGCTGCTGCTGGATCGCGACCTCGAAGCCGAGTTCATGCCGACGGGCATGCCGGTACGCTCAGGCTTCATGGCCTCCAATTTCGGCATGCGCATCGATCCGTTCAACGGTTCGCGCGCCTTCCATTCCGGCGTCGACTTCGATGGCAACAAGGGCGCCGACGTGCTCACTGTCGCCAGCGGCGTGGTCATTTTCGCCGGTCGCCACCCGGCCTACGGCAACATGATCGACATCGATCACGGCAATGGCTACGTCACCCGCTACGCCCACAACGACAAGAACCTGGTCAATGTCGGCGACGTCGTCACCGGCGGTCAGTTGATCGCCAAGATGGGCGCTACCGGCCGCGCCACCGGCTCGCACCTGCACTTCGAGGTGTGGTACGAGGGCAAGGCGGTCAACCCGAAGAAGTTCGTCAGCGCAATCCGCTGACCCAGGGGTGCGGCGCTGCGCGTCGCATCCAACGTCGAATCGAGCCGCCCTTCACGTAACCGGGGACGTAGGTCACGTTGCCCGCAGGGCTACGTGACAATCGGCTGCCGCGCGACGCGTCCCATGTGTTGGTCCTGGACGTCTGGGCGGCATTCCTGCTGAGTGCCTTTTTGTCCGCAAAGGACGCAAAGGACGCAAAGGACGCAAAGGACGCAAAGGACGCAAAGGGAGCAAGAGACGCAAAGGGCAGGCGCATTGTCGTATTGATCGCCGGATCAGTTGCCATCTCCTGCTTTCCTTTGCGGTTTTTGCGTTCTTTGCGTCCTTTGCGGACAGATTTACCCAGTATGACTCTTGCGCAGAGTCAGGTGAGGGGCGCGGTCGCAGCCGCGCAAGCACACACATCGTCCGGCCCTGGACGAATCGCCGGGACCTTGGCAGCACCCAACGGTCGGATGGCGCAGGCGTTCAGTTCGCGTGTCCCATGCTCCCTGAATACGTCCGCCCGCTCGCACCTCTTGTATGAGCACGTTGGGCTCCGAATCTCGGGGACCCTGTATCTGGAGAAACCCTGATGTTCAGCCGATTTGCTGCTTTCCTTCTTTTGGCTTTGCTCTCGGCTGCGACCGAACTGGTCCACGCCGACTCCCGCTCGCCGTTGCCGGAGGCCACCGAGGTGGTTTATGCCCATCCGCATCCGACTCCGGATGGCAGGCTGCTGGTGATTCAGGGCGGCGGATGGCATCTGTGGTCCTACAAGGCCTACCAGCCGCCACGCCAACTGGCCTCGCCGCCGTTCAACGTTTCGCGAGCCTACGCATTGTCGCCCGACTTGATCCTTGCCCAAGGCGCCGGGTGGGCGCAGTACTCGGTGACGGACGACCGCTGGACCACACTGCCAGAGCCAACGGGGCTGTTGCTCACCGTGCCGATTTCCCTGGGCGACGGTCGCGCGCTGGCAACCTGGGGCGTCACTCGAACCGTCTTCAACCAGCAGTCCTTCCCGGTCGTGTACCTGTACGACAGCCGCGATCGGCAGTGGACCCGGCTCGCCGATGCCCCGGGCTTGTACTCGCTTCCGACTCTCCTGAGCGACGGCCGCGTGCATTTCTGGGGTGGCAATGCGGTCTTCGATCCCGTCAGCGCAAGCTGGTCGGTGGGTACTCCGCTGCCGTTACCGCCGGCGTACTTTGGCAACTACGACCCGCCGCTCGCCCTCAGCGGCAATCGCATCGTGGTCTTGCTTGCCAGTCAGGCCGTCGTCTATGACGGGAACACCGGCGAGGCGAGCACGCACCAGCTGGTTGCGCGCCGCCGCGTCTGCGACGACGTTACGGTGTTGCCCAACGGTCGCCTGCTGATCTCGGGAGGCCAGCGCCCCAACGGCGGTTCTGCCCAGGACACGCAGATCATCGACACCCGCACCTGGCTCGCCCGTTCCGGCGCCCCCATGGCGGTCGGTCGCGCCTGCCATCGCACCACAACGTTACCGGACGGGCAGGTACTGATGCTCGGTGGCCAGGTCCAGTACCACCCGAACATCCTTCCGTACCAGCCCTCGGTGTGGACCGCGAGCGTCGAAACCTATCCCTGGGAACCCGAGTTCATCGGGCGCCTGCCGGCGGGTTCCTACACCGCCACCGTGACTCAGGCAACGGGAGCCGACAACGGCTTCTGGGGACTGGAAGTGCAGACCAGCGGCAGCCTCGATGGTGGACTCAACTTCGGCGGCATGCTCGATTTCTTCAGCGCCGAGCCCGGCTTTGCCGCGTTCTTCCTGCCCACTGCGCAGACCGTCAACGTGCGCGCCGACTTGCAGCGTGCCTCTGGCAACGGTTCTGGCCGATTCGGCGCCCGCATGCGCATCCTCGATGCTGGCGGACAGGTGGTCGCTGGGCCCGTGGAGGCCGAGGGCAATTTGACCCTCAGCGCGGAGCTCGCGGCCGGCTTCCATGTCGTTGAGCTGGACGCGCTCCCTCCATTAGACAACGTTGGGTCCTTCCAGGTTGCTGTGTCCGCGCCGCGCCTGTCCTCCGGCGGCTCCACCGGTGGACTGATCATGCGGGAAGTGGGCGTCACCGGATTCCTCAACTTCTACCTCGCCAGCGAACAGGACGTCAGTCTGCGCTTGTCCAATCGCGGCACCTACGGCGATGACCGCGGCGCGGGGGAGCTGATCCTGACGCTGCTGGACAGCACCGGAAGAGTCGTGGCCAGACGCGGTCCGGGTGCAATCCCGCCAGCCCCCTGATCCAGGCGCGTTAGTCTCACACTCCAGAAACCTCTCGGAACGGAACCGATGAATCTGGAACTGCGCGTGCCGCCGCTGGCGGTGTTGCTGATCGCCGGTGTGCTGATGGGCCTGATTGCGCCGTGGACGCCGGCGCTCACGTGGTCGCAGGCGATCCGTGTCGGCAGCGGCGCCGCTTTCGCAGCAATCGGCATCCTGATCGCCATTTCCGGGCTCGTTGCCTTTCGCCGCGCGCGAACCACGGTCAACCCGATGCGTCCCGACGGCGCCTCGTCGCTGGTGGCCAGCGGCATCTATCGCTACACCCGTAATCCGATGTACCTCGGCATGCTGCTGGTGCTGATCGGCTGGGCCGCATATCTGGCCCGGCCGTGGGCGCTGGCCGTGTTGCCGGTCTTCGTGCTCTACATGAACCGGTTTCAGATCGGCCCGGAAGAGCGCGTGCTGGAGGGGATCTTTGGCGCCGAGTTCGAGGCGTACCGAAGCAGGGTGCGACGCTGGATCTAGGTCACGTTGCCCGCAAGGGCTACGTGACACCCGCGGCAAGCGTCACGTAGCCCTGCGGGCAACGTGACCTACGCACTGCCGTCATGGCGCTGCTTATACTCGCCCCATGAAAACACTGACTCTCGCAATCGCGGCGCTGCTCGCCGCCTCGCCCGTCCTCGCCCTCGACGGCAAATGGACGCCCGAACAGGTGCTGGACATCGATCCGGCCTGGCTCAAGGAACAGGGGCTGCAACTGCCGCCCGAAGGCTTGTGGGATGCCGAGCGTGGCACTGGCCTGCTGGCGGGCACGGTCAACCTCGCCGGCTGCTCGGGCGCCTTCGTGTCGGCAACCGGACTGATCGTCACCAACCACCACTGCCTTTTCTCGTTGCTGCAGGAGCACAGCAAGCCCGAACGCGACCTTATCCGCGACGGTTTCCTCGCGCGGACAAAGGACCAGGAGCTTCCCGGCAGCACCATCCGCGTCGATATCCCAAGACGCTTCACCGACGTCAGCGAGCAAGTGCTGGCGGCCATCCCGGAGGGCGCCGATGCGCTCGCGCGCCTGGCGGCGATCGACGCGAAGCAGAAGCAACTGGTTGCCGAGTGCCGCAAGCAGCCGGACACCAAGTGCAAGATCGCGGTGTTCGACGAGGGCGTGAAGTACACGCTGATCGAATCGACCGAGTTGCGCGACGTGCGCCTGGTCTACGCGCCGCCGCGCGCGATCGGCGAGTACGGCGGCGAGATCGACAATTGGATGTGGCCGCGCCACACCGGCGATTTCGCCATCGCGCGCGCCTGGGCGTCTGCCGATGGCAAGCCGGCGGACCGCAGTGAGGCCAGCCAGCCGTACCGACCCGAGTTTTTCTTCCCGATCGCCAGCGGCGGCCTTGCCGTGGGCGATTTCGTGATGCTGCTCGGCTATCCAGGCATCACCTGGCGCGCGTTGATCGCCGAAGAGATGCGCGAACGCCGCGAGCGGTTTTTCGTGCGCCGCGAGGATGTGTTCGGCGAGTGGATCCGCCATCTGGAAGAAGCCAGCGCCGGCGACGCCGCCGGACAAATCGCGGTGGCCGCGAACGTCAAGAGTATCCTCAACCGTCACAAGAACGCGCAGGGCCAGATCGCCGGGCTCGACCGCGGCAGCATCGTCGCGCGCCAGCAGATAACCGATGATGCGGTCGCCGCTTTTGCCGCCGAACGCCAGGAGCACGCCGCCGCAGTAACGGCGCGCGCGGCGCTGCGCGAGCTGCTCGCCGAACGCGAGCGCCACTGGGAACGCGACTTCCTGCTGAATCTGATTCCGATGGGCAATGAGGCGGTGCCGGGCGGCATTCCGCCGCTGCCCAAGGCACTTTATTTCGGCGCCACGCTGGCGCACCAGGCGCGCGAGCAAGCCAACCCGGATGCCGAGCGTGCACCCGGGTTCACCGCTGCCGAGTTGCCGCAGCTGCGCGATCGCCTGCGCCGCGAGCAGCAAGGTTACCTTGATGCCGCCGACAAGCGCGTTTTTGGGGCGTTGGTGCGCCGCGCGCTGGCGTTGCCGGCGGAGCAGCGCATCGCTGCGGTCGATGCCCATTTCGGCAAGCTCGACGCGGCTGAAGTGGACCGTGCGATCGCAGCCATGTACGCGGCGACGCCATTGCTCGACGCCGCGACGCGCGAGCAGATGCTGGCCGAGAACATCGATGCGCTGCGCGCGCGCAAAGACCCGCTGCTCGAATTTGCGATGGCCTGGAACGACGATCTGCGAAGCTTGCGCGAACGCGAACGCAGCTGGGCGAGCCGCAGCGCCATCCATCGTCCAGTCTGGCGTCGCGCGGTGCAGGCACATGCGGGGCAACCGATCGCGCCGGACGCCAACAGTACGCTGAGGGTCAGTTTTGCCCACGTGCAGGGTTACGCGCCACGCGACGGCGTGTTGTACACGCCGTTCACCACACTCTCCGGCCTCATCGAAAAGCACACCGGGGTCGAGCCCTTCGCCCTGCCCGAATCGGTGCTGGCGGCCGCGCGAGAGCCAGGTCAGCGATGGCTGGAAGCCGCGATTGGCGATGTGCCGGTCAATTTCCTTGCCGACGGCGACAGCAGCGGGGGCAACTCCGGCAGCCCGATGGTCAACGGCAACGGCGAACTGGTCGGCATCAACTTCGACCGCGTGTGGGAAAACGTCGCCGGCGACTTCGGCTTCAACCCCAGGTTGTCGCGCAACATCAGCGTCGACATCCGCTATCTGCTGTGGCATCTGGAGCGTGTCGAGCGCGCCGATGAGCTGTTGCATGAGCTGGGGCTGGCGCCTAAGCACTGAGCCGCTGGGCCTCAGTTGACCGGCGGCCAGGACTCCAGTTGGGGCGAAGTCGCGACCGCACGTCCCCGGATGGAATCGCGCACCGTTCCTCCAGCAACGAACCTCCAGGAGCAGGCGTATGCGCCCTGTCCGTCTGATTGTCGGTCTGGCGACCGGCGTCGCCATGTTCGGGTGCGCCGGCATCGTCGGCAAGTTCAGCGGTCGCACCGAGGCTTGCGCGATCCTGGCGATCGGTGTGCCGGCGCCCGCGCGGATCGTCCGGCTGATCGATACCGGCACCAGCATCAACGACGACCCGGTGGTGGATTTCGTGCTGGAGATCGCGCCAGATGGCGCTCCCGTCTACCAGGCAACCGCGCGTGCGCTGGTGTCGCGCCTCGACGTGCCGGCAGTGCAGCCCGGGACGATCGTCAAGGTGAAATACGACCCCGCGGTGCCCTCGCGCGTCGCCATCGACGGGTGGCAGTGCGAGCCATGAGTCCCCTTGAATCAGCGCAAGCACCAGCCACGGTCGAAGCCGCGGACGTGGTCCACATCGTATAACGCATAACAATCCAGGGGTTCGCGCGGCATTTCTGCGGCGACCACCAGATAGGTACCCTCGTAGTGGCAGGTCAGCCAGATCGTTTGTTTGCCGGACAGCGGCCAGTGATGTGCCTTGCCGCCATCCATCGGGATCATTTCATCGGAGGTATTCGGCGCCAGGATCTGGTCCGATCGAGGGTCGGCCACGCGAAAGCCGATTCCGCTCAGACGCCCGGTCCTCGCGCCACCGTCCGCGGACAAAGGCGAAACCAGGGTCAAGCCAGGTTCATCGAGCAACGCACGCTGCTCGGTTTGCAGCACCGAGGGGCACGGAAGCTCGAAAAGCCGGGCGTTCTCCGCGGCCAGCGCGAACGCCAGCACCATCGTCAAGTTCATGCTCGGGCCTGCTGAATTCATGCTCCCGGCAAGGCCGTCGCCGGTCTCGCGATAATCCCCCGTCGCGGCCGCGTTCGCTACCTGGCGCTTTGCATGGTCGATGTCCGCGATGGCATCGCTTGTCGGCGCCGCGGCGGCCATCTGGAGCCTGCCGCCGCGGGATTACGGTAATCTGACGGCTGCCGCCGAACCCAGGCGGACGGAAACAATCACCCCGTGCACCTGGCAGGGTTCAAGCTCGAAGACGTCATCTACGCGGTCGGCGAGACCGTGGTCGCGACGGCGACCTCGCGCGACGGCGAACGCGTGGTGCTGAAGTACGTCGACAGCGATCGCCCAGCGCCGGAGCTGCTGGCGCGCTGGCGTCACGAGTTCGCCATCCTCAGTTCGATCGAATCGCCGCTGGTGATCAAGGCCATTGCGCTCGAGCTTGCCGGCCGCAGCACCGTGCTGGTCCTGGAGGACTTCGCCTCCTGCAGCCTGTCGCAACTGATCGAGCGTGGCCAGCTCGACCTGTCGGACCAGATCAATGTATCGATCCAGTTGGCGCAGGCGGTCGGCAGCGTGCACCAGCACCGCCTGATTCATGGCGATATCGCTCCGAAGAACGTGCTGGTGGATCCCGCCACGCTGGCGATCAAATTGTGCGATTTTGGCCTGGCGACGCGGCTCGACGTCCAGCCGCGGCGGTCCGACGGCGGCGCCATGGTCGGCACGCTGGCCTACATGTCGCCGGAGCAGACCGGCCGCACCAATCTCGATATCGACTATCGCAGCGACTTCTATTCGCTCGGCGCCACCCTCTACGAGCTGTACTCCGGCCGCGAGCCATTCGTCGCCAGCGACCCGATGAGCCTGCTGCACGCGCAACTTGCCAGCATGCCGGTGCCACTGCACGAGCTGGACGCAGGCATTCCCGAGCAGTTGTCGGCGATCGTGCAGAAGCTGTTGGCCAAACACCCGGACGACCGCTACCAGAGCAGCTTCGGCTTGATCCGGGACCTTGAGGCCTGCGCCGAAAGCTGGCGCCTTTACCAGCGCATCGAACGCTTTCCGCTCGGTCGCTCCGACGTGCCGGAACGCTTCTGTCTGTCGCAGAAGCTCTACGGCCGGCAGGCTGAGTGCGCCAGCATTCTCTCGGCGTTCAAGCGCGTGGTCGGCGCGGGTAGCGCCGAGTTGTTGTTGATCAGCGGCTACTCCGGAATCGGCAAGACCGCGCTGGTCAGCGAGCTGCATCGCCCGGTACTGGCGCGGCGCGGCTATCTGCTGCGCGGCAAGTGCGACCAGTACAGCCGCAACCAGCCATACACGGCGTTGATCCAGGCCTTCGGTCAGATGCTACGGGCTCTGGCCACCGAGAGCGCCGAGCGGCGGCAGTACTGGAAGAGTCGACTGGTGGATGCGCTCGGCGCCAACGCGGCGGCCATCACCGACATCATTCCCGAACTGAGCCTGTTGGTCGGCACTGCGCTGCCACTGCCGGCGTTGCCTCCGGCCGAGAGCGAACAGCGCTTCCACATCGCGTTTTCGCAGTTGGTGGTGGCGTTGGCGGCGCGCAGCCACCCGTTGCTGCTGTTCCTCGACGATCTGCAGTGGGCCGACGTATCCACCTTGCGTCTGCTCGAGTACCTGATCCGGGCCGAGGGCGAGCGCAGCGTGCTGATCGTCGGCGCCTACCGGGACAACGAGGTCCAGGCCGGCGATCCGCTGGAAATCAGCATCCGCGCGATCGAGCGCAATCAGGGCCGGATCGAGCACCTGCGCTTGGGTCCGTTGCCCGACGCCGAGGTCCGCCAGATGATCGCCGACAGCCTGCACGCCGCAGTCGAAAGCGTGGCGCCGCTGGCCGATTTGTGCATCCAGAAGACGCGCGGCAACCCGTTCTTCCTGAGCCAGTTCCTGCGCCAACTGCACCAGCAGGGCGACATCGAATACGACCGCGAGCACGGTGCCTGGCGCTGGGATCTGGCGCGCATCGACCGCCGCGGCATGACCGACAACGTGGTCGAGTTGCTGCTCGCCAAGCTGGGCATGTTGCCGCAACCGACCCAGGCGCTGATGGCGCAGGCCGCGCATCTCGGCAGTCGTTTCGACCATCGCGAGCTGATGGCCATCGGCGAGCGCGATGCAGAGGCGACTTCCGAAGTGCTCTGGCCGGCGCTGCAATCCGGCCTGCTGGTGCCGCTCGACGAAGAGTACAAGTTCGCCCAGAGCCCCGAGCGCCTGAAGGGCGCGCGCTACCGCTTCCTGCACGACCGCGTTCAGCAGGCCGCGCATGAGCTGGTGGCCGAGGATGCGCGTTCCGCATTGCGCCTGCGTTGCGGCCGCCTGCTGTTGGCGGCGAGCAGCGAGGCCGAACTCGACGAGCGGCTGTTCGTCATTCTCGAGTCCTTCAACGAAGACCTCGATCTGGTCGACGACCCGGCGGAGCGCGAGCGCCTGCTCGCCCTCAACCTGCGTGGCGGTATCCGCGCCAAGTCATCCTCGGCCTTCGATGCGGCCGTCGCTTTCCTGCGCAAGGCCGAGGCGCTACTCAGCGTCGATGCCTGGCAGAGCCAGCCCCAGCAGACGCTGATCCTGCACAAGAATCTGGCCGAAGCCGAGTACCTGGCGGGTCACTTCGATATCGCGCAGGCGCGTCTGACCGAGTTGATCGCCGCGGCACCGACGGTGACCTCGAAAGTGACGCTGTGCCTGGCGCAGGCCGACCAGATGCACATCCGCGGTCGCTTTGCCGATTCCTTCGTCGTGCTGCGCGAGGCGCTCGCCCTGCTCGGCCGTCATTTTCCGGAAACCGAGGCCGAAGCGGCCGAGCGCTTTCCGATCGAGTTCGCTGAGACCGATGCGCTGCTGGCCACGCGCAGCGAGCACGAACTGCTGACCCAGATCGAGATGGGCGATCCCGAGCGCCTGCTGGAAATGCAGGTCTACTATGGACTGGCGTACACCACCTACCAGATCAACCGCGGCGTCAGCTATGTGCTGGGCGCCTGCCGCATGGTGAGAGCGACGCTGCAGCATGGCCTGTGCGACCTGAGCTGCATCGGTTACGTCACCTATGGCACGGCCATGGCCGCCGTCGGCAAGCCGTATCCAGAGGTCCACGCCGTCGGGCGGCTGGCGCGGCGGCTTTCCGAGCAGCGCGACAACCCCTATTTCCGCCTTTCGGTCTACCAGTATTTCGCCGGCTTCTATCAGCACTGGTGCGATCCGCTGCGTGAAACCCTGCCCTGGCTGGAAGAGGGGCTGGCGATGGGCCGCGCCGGCATCAACCCGCTGGCGGCCGGGTACTGCGCCTTGCTGCGCCCGGTGAATGCATTCTTGAGCGGTGCCTCGCTCGACGACGTCGAGCTGGCAGCCGAGCAGGGATTGGCGTTTCTCCAGCGCAGCCGACAGCCGGCCACCGAGGCGATGCTGCGCTGCGGTGTTGTGCAACCGCTGGCGGCGCTGCGCGGCAAGACCCTGAAACCGCACAGCTTCGACTCCAACGAGGTGCGCGTCGGTGCCTTGCTCGGCGACGACTTCGAGACACCGTCGATCTTCCTCGCGTTCCATTGTTTCGCGATGGCGCGCCATGCCTACCTGTTCGATGCGGCGCCGGAATGGCGCCATGCGTCGAGCAAGGTGGCGATGATCGGCCAGATGATGCCGGATGGGCCGACCCTGGTCGAAGCCAGCTTCTTCCGTGCCCTCGGCTTGCTCAAGGCGGGTTTCGTCGAACCCGACGGTGTGTCCGCCGCGCTGGAAGAGGCCGCGCTGCTGCTCGGTCGATTCGAGACCTGGGCCAGCCACGCACCGGTCAACTTTCAGCACAAGGCACTGCTGATCGCCGCCGAACTCGCCCGCGTCCGCGGCGACAAGGATGCGGCCATGGATCTCTATGCGCGCGCCATCGACGCCGCCGCCGATGCCGGGTTCACCCACTGCGAGGCGCTCGGCAACGAGCTGTACGCACGCTTCTGGCTGGAGCAGCAGCAGCGCCAGTTGGCCGGCAACTTCATTCGCGAAGCCTACTTTCACTACCAGCGCTGGGGAGCGACGGCCAAGTGCAGGCAGATCGAAGCGCAATGGCCGCAGATCGTGTTCCGCGCCGTTGAACTGCGGCGCAATACGTCCAGCTCCAGCGGCAACCAGGGCGGCGTCTCGGCTTCGGTGGGCACGCTCGATCTGTATTCCTTGCTCAAGGCCAGCCGCGTGCTGTCGCAGGAGGTGCAGCTCGAAGCGCTGCTGCAGAAGCTGCTCGGAATCGTGCTGGAGAACGCCGGCGCCGAGTACGGCGCGATCGCGTTGTGCGAGGACGACACACTGGTGGTGGAGGCGGTCGGGCGCCTCAGCGAAGGCGTGATGGTCGACTACGATCGCGTCGATCGAGTGGCCGACCACGGCCTCAAGCTGCCCATCGAGATGCTGGAACATGTGCTGGCGACGCGGTGCCTGCAGGTGCTCAACCATCCGGCCGACGACCTCCGATTTGCTCACAGCGACTATCTGTCGGCGCGCCGACCCAAGTCCGTGCTGGTGCTGCCGGTGATGAATCAGGGGCGGATGGTGGCGTTGATCTACGTCGAGAACAACCTGCTGGAAGGCGCCTTCACCGAGCGCCATGTCAAGACGCTGGAGCTGCTCGGTGCGCAGGCGGCAATCTCGCTCGTCAATTCGCGCAACATCGAGAACCTCGAACGCAAGGTCGTCGAGCGCACCGAGGAATTGCGTCGGATGAGCATGAAGGATGGTCTGACCGGCATCGCCAATCGGCGCAGCTTCGATGAACGCCTGGCCGGCGAATGGCGGCGCAGCCAGCGCGGCGGCAAGCCGCTGTCGCTGCTGATGATCGACATCGACCATTTCAAGCGCTACAACGACCATTATGGCCACGTCGAGGGCGACCGCTGCATCCGCGCCGTGGCCAGCGCACTGGCGGCCTGCTTCAGCCGCAACACGGATCTGGTGGCGCGCTACGGCGGCGAAGAGTTCGCCGCGATCCTGCCGGACACCGATGCACAAACGGCGCTCTGGCTGGCGCAGACCTGCGTCGCGGAAATCTCCAATCTGGAGATTGCGCACCACCAGAACTCCGCCAGCCAACGGGTCAGCATCAGCATCGGTCTGTGTAGCGTGATCGTCGATGCAGAGCTCACGCCGGAACTGCTGGTCACCCGCGCCGACCAGGCCCTGTACGACGCCAAGCGCGCTGGTCGCAACCGCGTGTGCACGTGGTCGGCGGGTGTTGATCGGGTGGGAGACGGATTCAGGTGAGCGTTTTCCCGTTGGGTACAGCGCTTGCGCCGCTGCCGTACCATCACGAGGTGGTCGCCTACCTCAAGCAGCACGAGGTCGATACCTGGACCTGGGCCGCCTCACTCGCGGCGCAGGAGCGCCATGTTCAGGAGATTCGCGAGCAACTGCTGCGCGAAAGCTATCGGCTGACGCCAGAGTCGCACCCTCAGCCGTATCGATTGTGCGCGTTGGCCATGCAGCGGCTGGGGATCGACGCGCCGGTCACCATCTACCAGGCCAACGATCCCGCCAGCGGCATGAATGCCATGCTCTGTCACCTGCCCGGTCAGGTGCACCTGATGCTGCAGGGCGCATTGCTCGAGCGCTTGTCCGAGGACGAACTTCTGGCCCTGCTGGGACACGAACTGGCTCACCACCTTCTGTGGTCGCTGGCCGACGGCGAATTCCTGATCGCCGACCGCATCCTGCACCACACCATCGCCGATCCTGCCGCCGCGCCGAGCCACACCGAAACGGCGCGACTCTATCGGCTGCATACCGAGGTCTACGCCGACCGCGGCGGCGCCGTGGCGGCGCAGGCGTTGGAGCCGCCGCTGCGCACGCTGGTGAAGGTGCAGACCGGGATCGCCAGCGTCGATGCTGCCGCCTACCTGCAGCAGGCGCGCGAACTGCTGAGCGCCGAGATGGGCGTTTCGCGCGGGCAGTCGCACCCGGAGTCCTATCTGCGGGCACAGGCGCTGGACCTGTGGTGGCGTCAGGACCCGGGCGCCGACGACTGGTTGCAGCGACGCATCCGCGGGCCGCTCGACATGACGCGGTTGGACCTGACCGCGCAGGCGCGCCTGGTGCAGATCACGCGCGACCTGTTGTCGCACTTTTTCGCCGACCCGACGCTGCACGCCGAGCCGCTGCTGACCCAGGCGCGCGAGTTCTTTCCCGACTGGGTGCCCGCAGCGGCGCGCGTGCCGCTACCCGACCTCGGTCCGGCCGTCATCGGCGACAGCGTGCGCGACTACCTGCACAGCGTGCTGCTCGACCTCGCCCTGGCCGACCCCGACCTGCGCGAAGCGGCCCTGCGCCGCGCCCTCAAGGTGGCCGATGAACTCGGCAGCGGCAGCGTGTTTCTCGAGACCCTGGCGCGCGACGCCGGGCTCGGCAAACGCGAGTTGGCCAAACTCAACAAAACCCTGGCCAGGGATGCTGGCCGGTGAACGCGCCCTCGATCGAAAACGGCGAATCGGCCGGGCCTGCCGCCGACCTCGCCGCCCTGTTGGCGGAAATCGGCGGCAACGCCCTGGCGATCGACGACGTGCTGCACCTCTCGCTGCCGTTGTTGCGCGAGGTCGCGCAGTTGCACCTGCAAGGCCGGGTCGCCGCGCTGGCGCCGCCCGACATCCTGCTCGGCGCCGGTCGCCGCTTGCGTTTGCGCCAACCCGAAGGCCAGTTGCCGCGCCAGCGCATCGAAGCGGTGCGCGCGTTGCAGCCGCATCCGGGCTCGGGCCTCAACGTGGTCGGTCGGGTGCAGCTGACCCGTGATTCCGAATCGGGCGTGTGGGTGGACAACCTGGAAGTCCAGGAGGAGCGGTCGCAGACGCCACGGCAACCGGTTTACCTGCCCGGTTTCGGCAGTTGGGAACTGGCATTGGGCCACCACGACGAGATCACCGACCTGTTCCTGCTGGGTCAGATACTGGCCTGCCTGGCCTGCGGCCTGGACTTCGACGATGTCGCCGACCTGCGCCGCTTCGCCGCGCACCGGCGCAATCTGTTCCATCTGCAGCCGCGCCTGAACCCGGTGCTGGCCAGCGTCATCGCCGAGATGACCGCACTCAACCGCCACGATCGCGCCACCGACCTGGCCGAGATGGTGCACCGGCTCGAGACCTGGCGCGAGCAACCCGCGGCGCTTGATGTGGACCGCGTGCTGGCCGACACCCAGGGCACCCGCCCGCGCCGGGTGGCAGTACTGTCGCACCTGCGCGATCGCCTGTTCGATCTCTCGCGGCGCAACCGCCTGCTGCATTTTCGTCCGACCCAGGGCAGCGTCAACCTGACCATGGCCAGCGTGCCGCTGGTCCTGCAACAGGAAAGCATCAAGGCCGGGGATCTGTGTGCCTGGGGCGGGGCTTTCGCGGAAGACGTGCTGTCCTGCAAGCCGCTTTCGCTGCAGCGCTGGCTGCGTTTCGAAGATCAGCCCTACCTGCCGACCACGCTCGATCGGATCGTGCAGGACACGCGGCGCGACCGCGCCGAATTCGGATTCAGTCATCTGCGTCTGGTGTTGGCCTTTCTGCGCTGGCACAACCTCAAGGAAGCGCCTGCGGAGCGCATCGTTTCGCCGCTGCTGTGGCTGCCGGTGGAGCTGGTGAAAAAGAAGGGCGTACGCGACCGCTACCTGTTGCAGTGCGAGGACGAGGAAGCCGAGTTCAACCCAGCGCTGCGCCACTACCTGCGCCAGCTCTACGACATCCGCTTGCCGCAGACGGTGGACCTGAAAGTCACGACGGTGGAGGCCATCCACGCCGATCTTCAGGCGCAGATCCGGCGCAGCGAACCGGGCGTCGAGCTGCGCCTGCAGTCGCGGCCGGCGATCGAGCTGATCCAGCAGAAGGCGGTGCAGCACCTGCGCCAGTTCCAGCGCCGCCGCAGTCGGCCGTCGCAGGTTCGGCCGTCCGGTCGCCCCGAGTTCAGCTACGCTGCCGACGATTTCCGTCCGCTCGGCCTCGCCTTGTTCCGCGAGCGCGTGTTGCCGAGCCCGCTGCCGCTGCGCGACGCGCTGGCCAGCAAACCGTTGCCGCGAATGCCGCAGATGGCCGGCGTCGGCGTCGCCGAGCGCAGCACCTACAGCGTGGCGCGCGACGATGGCCACCGCTACGCCTGGGATCTGGACCTGACCCAGGTGACCCTGGCCAACTTCAACTACAAGAAGATGTCGCTGGTGCGCGACTACGCCGAACTGATCGAGCAACAGCCGGAAAACGCCGCCTTCGATCGGCTGTTTTCGATCGACCCGCGACCGCTGGAGAGTGCCGCGCCGGCGCCGTTGCCGGTGGCAGAACAATGGAATGTGGTCGCCGCCGACGCCACCCAGGCGCAGGCCGTCGGCCTCGCGCGCAGCGGTCGCAGCTTCATCATCCAGGGGCCGCCCGGCACCGGGAAATCGCAGACCATCACCAATCTGATCGCCGACCATGCAGCGCGTGGCCAACGCGTGCTGTTCGTCTGCGAAAAGCGTGCGGCCATCGACGTCGTGTTCCATCGCCTCAAGCAGTGCGGGCTGGACGACCTGTGTTGCCTGATCCACGACTCGCAGGGCGACAAGAAGGCCTTCGTCGCCGATCTGCGTGGCTGCTACGAGCGCTGGGTCGCCGCGCCGGTGCAGCGGGAGGCATTGGCGACGGCACGCGAGGACACGCTGGCGGCGCTGCAGGCGCAGTTGCGGCGGATCGAACAGTACGAGGCCCTGCTGGCGTCGGCGCCGGCGCCATTGGCCTGTCGCGTGCGCGACCTCGTTCGCCGCCTGGCCGAACTGCCACCCGCGCCCGAAGGCGTGGCGCCCGAGGTGCGCGAGCGGCTGCCCGATTTTGCCGTCTGGAGCGCGCAGCGCGAACTCACCGCGCGCATCCAGCGCAGCGTGCACCAGCGCCTTGGCGCCGCCAGCCTGGCACAGCATCCATTCCGCTGGCTGAGCGGCGAGGCGCTGGCCGACCCGCTCGCCATCGGTCGCATCAAGGCGGTGCTCGACGATCTGGAAAACGGGTTGGCGCCACTCGAGGACCAGCTCGATGCGGGGCTTTGCTGGCTGTGCGCGGACACGCCGTTGGTGGCTGCCGCCGAACTGGCTGGCTTGCAGCGCGAGTGGGTGGACAGCGGTCTGGCTCGGCACGCAGACCTGCTGGCCGGCAACGCCGGCGCCGTGCAGGCGCTGCACAAGCGGCGCGGCGAACTGCGCGACCTGGCCGACGCGCATGACAGCGCCGGCGCGGCGACTGCGAACTGGCGCGAGCCGCTGGCGGAAACCGACGCCGAAGCCGCGTACGCGCTGGCGAAACGGCTGGAGCCGAACCTGCTGCGCTGGCTGCAGCCGGCCTGGTGGAAGCTGCGCGCGGAGATCGCGCGACGCTACGATTTTTCGCGGCACGCCGTGGCGCCGACGCTGGTCAGCGTGCTCGCCGGACTGTTGGCGCAGCAAGCCGCGGCCCGCGCCGTGTTGCGCGCTCGACGCCTGCTCTGCGCCCATTACGCCTGTACCGATGTCGACCGTTTCCTGGCGGCCGTGGACACGCTTCAGGCGCGTCGCGGCAATCACGCACTGCTGGACCGATGGCTGGTCAGCCTTGCCGGCGCCGACAACCCGCTGGCGGTGGCCGAACGCGATGCACTGACCGGCGCGGCACTGGTGCGCATCCAGTCGCGCGCTGCCGACGCACTGTCGCTGCCGGACAATCTGAGCATCGGCGCACTGGCGGAAGCCCTGCGCGACCTGCGCGAGAACCTCGAAGACCTGCCCGACCTTTTGCCGATGTTGCGCGCCATGCACCAGGCCGGTCCGGCCTTTGCCGAACTCATCAGCACGCAGGCACACGCGCCCGATGTGCTGGAAGCGCTGGTGGCGCAGGAGGCGCTGGCGAGGATTCAGCGCGAAGCGCCCGGTTTGGCGCAGTTCGACGGTCCGACGCTGGCGCGGACGGTGGCCGCTGTCGCCGCCGCCGATGCCCGCCTGCTCGACCAGAACGCGGCATTGGTGCGCGCCACGCAGCAGCAGAAATTCCTCGACAATGTGCGCCGCGCCTCGTTGTCCGCCACCCAGCTCGACGCCGCCGGCAAGGAGTTCAAGCGGCGCTATTCCACCGGGCGGCGCGAGCTCGAGCACGAGTTCGGCAAGAGCATGCGTTATCGCTCGATCCGCGAGATCGCGGGAGGCGATTCGGGCCTGGTGGTGAACGACCTGAAACCGATCTGGCTGATGAGCCCGCTGTCGGTGTCGGATACCCTGCCGTTGGCAGCCGACCTGTTCGACGTGGTGATTTTCGACGAAGCCAGTCAGATCCCGGCCGAGGACGCGGTGCCGGCGCTCAGTCGCGCGCGCCAGAGCGTGGTCGTGGGCGACGAGATGCAACTGCCGCCGACCAGCTTCTTCAGCGCCGGCGGCGATGCCGAGGACGACGAAGTGATCGCCGAGGAGGACGGCGAGCGCATCGCCATCACCCTCGACGCCGACAGTCTGCTCGCCCAGGCGGCGCGCAAGCTGCCCGCCACGCTGCTGGCCTGGCACTACCGCAGTCGCCACGAGGCGCTGATCAGTTTCTCCAACGCTGCCTTCTACGATGGCCGCCTGGTCACCATCCCCGACCGCCGGCTCGACCAGATGCAGGACGCCCTGCTGCCGCGCAGCGCGGACCAGGACGATGCCGGTTGTGCCGGCGTGGAGGCGCTGCTGGCCACGCCGATCAGCTTCCACGCGGTGGCCGATGGCCTTTACGAGGACCGTCGCAATCTGCCCGAAGCGGCCTACATCGCCCGCCTGGTGCGTGAACTGTTGCGCCGCGACAGCGGCCACAGCATCGGCGTGGTCGCGTTCTCCGAGGCGCAACAAGGCGAGATCGAAGCGGCACTCGAAGCACTGGCGGCGAGCGACGCCGAGTTCGCCGGCGCGCTCGAGCGCGAATACCAGCGCGAGCACGACGATCAGTTCATCGGTCTGATCGTCAAGAACCTGGAGAACGTGCAGGGCGACGAGCGCGACGTGATCATCCTCAGCATTTGTTACGCCCCCGGCCGCGACGGCCGCATGCTGATGAACTTCGGGCCGATCAACCAGCGTGGCGGCGAAAAGCGCCTCAACGTGATCTTCAGTCGCGCCAGGCACCGCATGGCCGTGGTCTCGACCATCCGCGCCGATGCGATCACCAATGTTCACAACGACGGCGCCGCGGCGCTCAAGGCCTTCCTGCAATACGCCGAGGCCAGCGCGCGCGGCGAGATCGAACGCTCGCAGGCGGTGCTCGGCACGCTCAATCCCGGCGCCCGGCAGGCCTTCGCCAGCCAGCCGCCGCCCGATGCGACACGCGCGGCGCTCGCCGCGGCGCTGCGCGCGCGCGGCCACGTCGTGCGCGAACACGTCGGCCGCTCCAGCTTCCGTTGCGACCTCGCCATCGTCGCGCCCGACGGCAGCGGTTACGCACTGGCGGTGCTGCTCGATCCACCCGGTCAGGCTGAGGACCCGCACCAGCGCTACGTGTTCCGACCGGCGATCCTGCGCGCCTTCGGTTGGCGCGTAGTCGACCTGCCTTGCCTGGACTGGCTGCGCGACCCGGCTGCGGTGCTGGCGCGCATCGAGGCGCAGTTGGCCGGCGACGACGAAGCTGCGCTGGACGATCTTGCGCCCACAGCACCGCTGCCGCATTCATCGGTACCAGTGCCGCTCCCGAGCACCGCCGCCGCGGCCGATGCCACGCGCTCGCTGGTGTTCGACGAGGGCAGTTCCAGCAAGTTCTGGCGCATTGCCCGCCACGGCGCCGAGCTGATCGTCAGCTTCGGTCGTATCGGCAGCAAGGGCCAGTCGCTGGCCAGGCGCTACGACACGGCAGAACGCGCCGAGCGCGAGATGCACAAGCTGGTGGAGGAAAAACGGCGCAAGGGTTATCTCGATGGCGCGGACTGAAGCCGCCTGACGCAGCGAACACTGCGTCAGGGACTCGAGCCGAGGCGTCGCCGATCAGAACATGCGCCAGCTGACTTCCAGCCCGTACATGCGCGGCGGCGTGATCGTGCCCACCGGCGTGCCGAGCACACTCACGCCCTGGCCGCCGATGCTGCGCACGTACTGCTCGTCGGTCAGGTTGTTGATGTACAGCGCCGCGCCCCAGCTCTGACCGGGCGCGGTCCAGCTCAGCCGTGCGTTGGTGTACTGGGTCTCCTCGCCAACGTCGTAGCCGGTGTAGCTGCCGCAGGTGCCCTGGAACAGCGAGTCGTTGTTGCAGCGGACTTCGCCGCGATAGGCGTATTGCAGGTTGAACGCCATGCTGCCGGCGGTCGCCAGTTGCCACTCGTAGTTCACGCCGGCGGCGAACGACCATTCGGGTTCGCCGGTCGGCTGGCCGGACAGATCGATGCCGCTGGCGGTCTGCGCCGAATCGTCGAATTGCGAATCGATGTACGCGACGCTGAGGTTCAGGGTCAGGCCGCGGGTGGGCTTCCACAGCCACTCGACGTCGACGCCGTCGGCGCTCTGGTCGGTGCTTTGCACCAGGTACTGCGGGATGCCGCCGGGTGTGGTCGCCGGCACCAGCGCCAGCGACTGCCGATCCGAATACGCGTAGTGGAACACCGAGGCGTTCAGCACCATGTTGACCGACGGAAAGGCATTCTTGACCCCGAGTTCGTAGTTCCAGACCTCCTCGGGTGCGTACTCGGAGTCGATCTGCACGCCGTCATTGCCGCCCGCCTTGTAGCCCTTGCTGACCGACAGGAAGCCCATGGTGTCGTCGCTGAACTGGTAATCGGCGACCAGGCGTGGGCTCAAGTCGTCCCAGCCGCCGTCGCGCTTGACCGGTACGCCCACCGCGTTGGGGAACACGATGTTGTTGCGCAGCACGAACAGCAGTTCCGGCGGAATCGCACCGATCAGGCCCATCGCCGTGAGTTCGAAGATCTGCTGGTCGAGTTCGTCGGCCGTGCGCGGCCGATTGAACCACCTGAAATCCTTGCTGTCGTCGGTGTAGCGCAAACCGCCGGTGAGATTCAGGCGATCGGTCACGTGCCAGATCACGTCTCCGAACACGGCGAACGAGTCCGACCTCATCTGGTTGTCGATCTGTTCGCTGTAGGGATGACCGAGGAAATGCTGGGCCAGGCCGAACGCGGCCAGCGCGGCGTCGGTGCAGGCCAGCGGACCGCCGCAGGGGCCAGCGGCGCCCTGGTTGAACAGCAGTGTGTCGATGGTGTTGGTCGAGCTGTTGACGATGTTCGACTGGCGGCCTTCCTCGCGATAGAAGCTGGCGCCGGCGACCCAGTCGATGCTCTCGTTGGCGCCGGCGAACTTGAACTCCTGGTAATAGGTGCGCCCGTTCTGGGTGACGCCGCTGTCAAGGTACAGGAAGGGATTGTTGCTGCCGTCCTGATCCTCGAAATGGTCGAGGGCGGATTCGGAAAACGCGGTGGTCGAGGTGAACGTGGCCCAGTCGAAGTCGCTGCTCAGTGCCAGGGTGCCGCCATCGTAGCCCTTGGTCTGGCGACCGTTCGGCGTGTCGTTGTAGATCGGCACGTCGCGCGGATCCCGGTAGGTGGCCGGGTCCGGCGGAAACGGCGCGCGCTGGCTGCTGTTGCTGAGGAAGGGCAGCACGCCGATTTGCAGGCGCTGCGGTTCCTTGAGCTGTTCGTGGTCCCAGGAGAGCTGCATCTCCCAGTTCTCGCTGAGGTTGCCGCCGACCACCATGCGCACGCCCTCCTGGCGATCCAGCGCGTAGTGACGGTCGGTGCCGGCGTCGCGCGCCCAGCCATCGCTGCGATTGACGAGCCCGCTGACCCGCAGGCCGAGGTTCTCGGTCATCGGCACATTCAGCAGCGCATCGACATAGCGCTGGCCGTCGTTGCCGATGCGCAGCGTCGCGTCGGCCTCGGTATCGAGGTGCGGTCGGTTGGTGACGATCGAGATCGCACCCGCGGCGGTGTTGCGCCCGAACAGCGTGCCCTGCGGCCCCTTCAGCACCTCGATGCGTTCGACATCGTGGAAAGCCAGCAGCGAGCCGCCGCCATTGGTCTGGTAGACGCCGTTGACGTAAATGCCGACTGCACGGTCGATGCCCATGCTGAAGCCTTCGGTGCTGATGCCGCGGATCGAGAATCCAGGCTGTGTCTTGTCGAAGGCATCCACGTTGAGCCCGGGGACGAAGCGGCTGATTTCGCTGAGGTCCGACGCGGCGAGGTTCTGGATCTGCTCGTCGCCGACCACGGTCAGCGCGATCGGCACCTGCTGCAGTTCCTGGGTACGGCTCTGCGCGGTGACGGTGACGGCCTCGAGTTGGGTGTCGTCGTCGCCGGCGACAGGCTCACGGTCGCCCGCGCCCTGGGCAAAGATGTGTGTCGGTGCGGCAGCGATTGCCAGGATCAACGCGCTGGCCAGCGCACGGCGATTGGTGCTGAGTGTCATGGTCTCCCCCCGGAGTTGCCGGCCGGCGCGGCAGTGCCCCGCGGTCGGCCTGATTGGAATGCGTCGCATCTCCGCGAGACTAGCGCGCGGATGAAGCCGGCGTCACCGGGGGATTACCTCGCGTGGTTTATCCCGAGCGTCCGGTTTCACCAGAGCGTCCGGTGACCTTGAACCTCGTCATTGCGAGCGCGGCGAAGCAATCCAGTGACCCTTCTTTGCTCTGATTCCGCAGTCAGAAAACCAAGCAGAGACACTGGATTGCGTCGCCGCACTCGCAATGACGAAACGCTTCACCCGCGCAGCGCATCAATCACTTACGCCATGGGTTGATGGAAAGCCGTCAGCGGAACACGATTAGCACCACGATCCCGGCCAGAATCGCCAGACCGATGGCGCCACCCAGAATCGCCATGCGCTGCAACGACTTCTGGTTGTTGCTGTTTTCGTGATCCTTTGAAGCCAGAATCTTGCTCATGGCAGGGCATCCGGAGGTGCGGGCGAGCTCAGCGGTCGCGGACGTCGCGGTCGGGCGCGTCGCGTGTGCATGGAGGTCCAGCGTGGAATCCTCTGCGGCGCGTGTCAAGTGCGCCGATCCTCATGCTGGATCAGAGCCGCGCTTGATTCCGCGCCGATCGTCCCCACTGAAACGGCCTGCAGTCGATTCTTGCTCCGCCTGCCGGCCTCTCGGCCCCCCGAAGCGTATTCGGGTAGACTCGCGGCCCCCGTATTCTCCCACTTTGCCCCATCTCCCCACATGTTCAATGCCCTTCTGACCCGGATCTTCGGTAGCCGCAACGACCGCGTGATCCGCGGCATGCGCAAGACGGTGGCTCGCATCAACGAGCTCGAACCCAGCTTCCAGGCACTGAGCGACGAGGAGCTGCGCGGCAAGACCGATGAATTCCGCAAGCGCCTGGCCGCCGGTCAGACCGAGGACCAGTTGCTGCCCGAGGCCTTCGCGGCGGTGCGCGAGGCGTCCCGGCGCACGCTCGGACTGCGCCACTACGACGTGCAGTTGATCGGTGGCATGGTGTTGCACCAGGGCAAGATCGCGGAAATGCGTACCGGCGAGGGCAAGACGCTGGTGGCGACATTGCCGGTGTACCTGAATGCGCTGCCTGGCAAGGGCGTGCATGTGGTCACCGTCAACGATTACCTGGCCCGGCGCGACGCCGCCTGGATGAGTCCGGTGTACGCCGCGCTTGGCATGAACGTCGGCGTCATCGTGCCCGGACAGAGCATGGAGTCCAAGCGCCAGTCGTATGCGTGCGACATCACCTACGGCACCAACAACGAATACGGATTTGACTATCTGCGATCGAACATGGCGTTCCAGCCGGCGGAGCGTTTGCAGCGCGGGCTGCACTACGCGATCGTCGACGAGGTCGACTCGATCCTGATCGACGAAGCGCGCACGCCGTTGATCATCTCGGGCCCGGCCGATGAATCGCCCGACCTCTACCTCAAGATCAATCGCATCGCTCCGCTGCTGCGGCGGCAGAAGTCGGAGGAAGACGACGGCGACTTCTGGGTCGACGAGAAGCAGAAGCAGGTGCATCTGTCGGAACAGGGCATGGGCCAGATCGAGCAGATCCTGGCGCAGAACGGCATCATCAAGCCCGACGAAAGCCTCTACGACGTGCAGAACCTTGCCGTCGTCCACCACCTCAACGCGGCGCTGCGCGCCAACCATTTGTACCAGCGCGATGTCGATTACATCGTCCGCGATGGTGAGGTGGTGATCGTCGACGAGTTCACCGGGCGCACGCTGCCCGGCCGTCGTTGGTCGGACGGCCTGCACCAGGCCATCGAAGCCAAGGAAAACGTGCCGATCCAGCGCGAGAACCAGACGCTGGCGTCGATCACCTTCCAGAACTTCTTCCGCATGTACAAGAAGCTGGCCGGCATGACCGGCACGGCCGACACCGAAGCCTACGAGTTCCAGAGCATCTACGGGCTGGAGGTGATCGTCATTCCGACGCACCGGGCGATGATCCGCAAGGATGCCACCGACCTCGTGTTCCTCACGCGCAAGGACAAGTTCGACGCCATCATCGAGGACATTCGCGAACGGCGCGCCAAGCTGCAGCCGGTGCTGGTCGGCACCACGTCGATCGAGACCAGCGAACTGCTCGCCGGCATGCTCAAGAAGGAAGGCATTTCGCACGAGGTGCTGAACGCCAAGCAGCACGAGCGTGAGGCCCACATCGTCGCCCAGGCTGGTCGGCCGGGGGCGGTCACCATCGCCACCAACATGGCCGGCCGTGGCACCGACATCGTGCTCGGCGGCAGCCTCGACGCCGAACTGCATGGGCTCGGACCCGAGGCCACCGATGCGCAGAAAGAGGCAGTGCGCAACGAGTGGAAGCTGCGTCACGAAGCGGTGCTGAAGTCCGGCGGATTGCACATCATCGGTACCGAGCGCCACGAGTCGCGACGCATCGACAACCAGTTGCGTGGCCGCTCGGGCCGTCAGGGCGATCCGGGCTCCAGCCGTTTCTATCTGGCCTTCGAAGACAGCCTGATGCGCATCTTTGCATCCGATCGCCTGGCGTCGTTGATGCAGCGCCTGGGGATGAAGGAGGGCGAGTCGATCGAACATCCGCTGGTCAACCGAGCGATCGAAAATGCCCAGCGCAAGGTCGAAGCGCACAACTTCGACATCCGCAAACACCTGCTGGATTTCGACGACGTCGCCAACGACCAGCGCAAGGTGATCTACGAACAGCGCAACGAGATCATGGATGCCGGCGATGTCCAGGAAACCCTGGTGTCGGTGCGCCAGGACGTGGTGCGTTCGATGGCGAGTCCGCATGTGCCGCCGGATTCGATCGACGAACAATGGGATCTGGATGGGCTGAAGCGCAGCTTCGCCGACGACCTCGGCGTCGAGATCGAACCGCGCAACTGGGTCAAGGACGATCCCGATCTCAACGCCGAGGGCCTGGTCGAAAAGGTCATCGAGGCGGTCGATCGCCACTTCCGCGAGCGCGAGGCGCTGATGGGCTCGGAAATCACGCGGATGGCCGAAAAAGCCATCTTGCTCAACGTGCTCGACAGCTCCTGGAAAGACCATCTGGCGCGCATGGACTACCTGCGCCAGGGTATCCATCTGCGCGGTTATGCGCAGAAGCAGCCGAAACAGGAGTTCAAGCGCGAAGCCTTCGAGTTGTTCCAGCAACTGCTGGAAAAGGTCAAGAGCGAGACCATCCGCATGCTGGCGCGAGTGCGCGTGCGCAGCGAGAACGACCTCGAAGAAGCCGGACAGCAACAGCGTCGCCAGGCGCCGCCGCTGCAGTACCAGCACGCCGACGCTGGCACGCTGGGTGTCGACGACGAAGCCGCACAGGCCCAGGGACTGGCTGCAGCGGGCTGGGACGCCGCCGACGAGGGTGGCGTGCGAGCGAGCCAGACGATTCGTTCTGGCGAAAAAGTCGGTCGCAACGATCCCTGTCCGTGCGGTTCCGGCAAGAAGTACAAGGCTTGCCATGGCAAGCTCGACTGACCGATTGCGCTTGCCCGTCGGGCAAGCGCAATCGATGTTGCGGTCTGCGCGCGCAGTTCTATTGCAGGAGCGACGTGTACGTCGCGACGCGGACCTCGCACCATGTCGGGTGAGGTCGGCTTCCCGCTGTTGGTGCGCTTATTCGCGCATCAAACTGGTGCGACCATGCGGACTGCCTTTTTGTCCGCAAAGGACGCAAAGGACGCAAAGGACGCAAAGGACGCAAAGGACGCAAAGAGAGCCAAGAACCAAGGTGTTGATGTTCTGCTGGCTTTGCTTTCCTTTGCGTCCTTAACGGAAAAGTTTTTCTTTCAGATACTTGCGTTATGTTTGGTGAGAGTCCCGGTCGCCCCTGTCGGTGCGCTTATTCGCGCAAAGAAC
>CALEZI010000056.1 GCA_937928755.1 uncultured Rhodanobacteraceae bacterium
GGTCTTGATCAGCTCGATCATCTCGTCGATGTTGGCCAGCGCGACGGTCAGGCCTTCCAGCACGTGGGCGCGCGAGCGCGCCTTGCGCAGATCGAAGATGGTCCGCCGCGTCACCACTTCGCGGCGGTGGCGCAGGAAGGCTTCGAGAATCTCCTTCAGGTTCAGCGTGCGCGGCTGGCCGGCGACCAGTGCCACCACATTGATGCCGAACACGGTTTCCAGCTGGGTCTGCTTGTACAGCTTGTTCAGCAGCACCTCGGCGTTTTCGCCTCGCTTGACCTCGATGACGACGCGCATGCCGTCCTTGTCGGACTCGTCGCGCAGGCCATCGGGCGAGATGCCGTCGAGCTCCTTGGCCTTGACCAGCTCGGCGATCTTCTCGACCAGCCGCGCCTTGTTCACCTGGTAGGGCAGCTCGCTGATGATGATCGCTTCGCGGTTGCCCTCGGTCTCGATCTCGGCCTTGCCGCGCACCAGGATGCGGCCGCGGCCGGTGCGATAGGCCTCGCGGATGCCGTAGGAACCGTTGATGATGCCCGCGGTCGGGAAATCCGGCCCCGAGATGTACTGCATCAGGTCGTCGATGCTGAGATCCGGATCGGCGATCAGCGCGATCAGCGCGTTGACCACCTCGGTCAGGTTGTGCGGCGGGATGTTGGTCGCCATGCCCACCGCGATGCCCGACGAACCATTGATCAGCAGGTTCGGCACCACCGTCGGCAATACGGTCGGCTCGAATTCCTTGTCGTCGTAGTTCGGCTGGAAATCGACGGTGTCCTTGTCGATGTCGCGCATCAACTCGTGCGCCAGGCGCGTCAGGCGCACCTCGGTGTAACGCATCGCGGCCGGCGGATCGCCGTCGACCGAACCGAAGTTGCCCTGGCCGTCGATCAGCAGATAACGCAGCGAAAACGGCTGCGCCATGCGCACCATGGTGTCGTACACCGCGGTGTCGCCGTGCGGGTGGTATTTACCGATGACGTCACCGACCACGCGCGCCGACTTCTTGTACGGCTTGTTGTAGTCGTTGCCGAGTTCCTTCATCGCGTACAGCACGCGCCGGTGCACCGGCTTCAGGCCGTCGCGCACGTCGGGTAGCGCGCGGCCGACGATCACGCTCATCGCGTAATCGAGATACGACTGGCGCATCTCGTCTTCGATGTTGACGCGCAGGATTTCTTTGGCCAGATCAGCCATGGACACACTCCGGTGATGAGCGGCGATCGCCTGTCCTTTCGACCGAGGTCAGCTACGCACAGGAGCCGCTTGGCAAGCCGGCGATTCTAACACGGAGCCTCGCGCGCACGCGCGGAACGCGCCGCCCCCATCGGCCAAAGCCACGCAGCCGGCGTCTGGCGTCCACCGGAGTTTCGCAGCAAACGCTGCCGCAAGCCCTGCCGACGAGGACTACGCGCCAGCCGGGCGCAGACGCCAATACCCGTGCAGCAACAGGGCCAGCCCGAACAGGATCAGCAGCGTCATCCCCGGTGCCGGCACCGCGACGGCATGGGCTGCGACAGTGCCGAACAACAGACGCGCCCGCTGCATCGCCGCCAGGCCTATGTGATGGCCAATGATTCGCCCCGGGAAGTCGTCATAGGCCGGATGTATGCCGCCGTACAGACGCGAGACTCCCGCCTCGTCGGCGGCATCGAAATACGTTGCCCATTGCAGGTGCATCGGTTCGCTGGGACCGAACTCGAAGGCGAGCTGGAAACCCTGACCGTCGGTCGCCGCGCGCGCCTCACCCATTCCTCCGGGGAAATACGCGTTGCCGGTGAACGCCGTCAGCACCTCGGCGGCAGCGCGACTGAATCCGCTGTGTCCGGACGTATAACCGGGAAACGGCGGCGTCACGAAGTTGCGCTGCTGGTACGGTAACCAGCGCTCGCCGAGCAGCCAGGCTACACCCCCAAACTGACTGGCTGGCTGCACCGGATGACCGGCCCACGCCAGAGTCGCGATCTCGCCGAGATGTGCCGCCAGATGCGCGTGACGCTCGCCAGGCGCACTCGACGCCGCACTGATGACCTCGATCAGTCCGGCGACCAGCGGCAGGCCGTTCGGGTGATAGTTCGCAGCGCCCGGGTTGCTGGACTGGCCGAGGGTCGCCATCTCGCGAATCAGGGTGATCGGCCGCGCTGCGCCGTACTCGCGTTTGGTTTCCCAGGTGGCGATCGCGTTGTCGTGCAGTGCGCCATTCAGCGCGAAATAGAGCTTGACGTCCCATTCCAGGTTATCCAGAAGCGGGCCCTGGCCACCGAAGCGCTGCACATTGGCCGGATGGTCGGTGACCGCGTTGGCAATCTCGTTCCAATGACCGGGCGGCGTCGACGAACGCGGACCATCGGCCCAGAACTCGGAAAGCACGCGCGACCAGTCGCCACGCTTGACCAGATTGTCCGCATACGGCTGCCCGGTGACCGGATTGAGCGGATGTCCGCTGCCGCTGCTGGCTCCGAGCGGATTGTTGCCGACCACGCCTGGCGAAATGTTGATCAGCGCGCTGTCGAGCGGCGTCATCATGCTGCTGTAGCGAATCACAGCCACGATGTCGCTCTTCAGCGTGGCGTCGCCCGCGCCACCGAGTTTCGGTTGTGCGCCCGGATCCAGGTAAGGCGCGCCTGGCGCCGGTCGGCTGATCGCGAAAGGCCGGACATCCTGCCAGTGCGAGGTCAGAAAACTCTGCACCCCCGGCGCGCCGGGCGGAATCAAGGGCTGCCAGGCGTTGACGTCGATCAGGCCGCCGGTACCGGGCTCGCTCACCAGCATTGGCGAGTTGATCGGAAAGAACGGCACCGGATCGAGATAACTGCCCTGCTGGTTGGCGCCGTCCTGCAGGCCGAAGGCGATGATCGCCGCAGCCACCCGATTGCCTATGGCCGCGGCCGAGTTGCCGCTGGTGGTCGTGTTGCCGGCATCCAGCCCCAGCGCCTGCATGCAACTGGCGAAACTGGCGTAAGCGACCGCTTGTCCGGGCGATCCGGCGAAACGGTTCAGCAACAGTCGATAGACCGCATGGCTGAGCGCGGCGTCGCGTACCGCATCGCCCTGCCCGGCCGCGGCGCTCGCTTCGTCGACCAGGTGCGGTTGCGCCACGGGATCGAAGGCGGCCCAAACCTCGTACATCGCCAGCGAGACGTGAAACAGGTTGCGCGCGTGTACCGTCGGGCGTGGAGCATCGATACGGATTGCCGCCAGCAACTGCAGATTCCAGGCGCGCGCCAGCGAACGCGCCTGATCGCAGGGCAGCACATTCTTGGTCGCATCGATGCGCGTCGAGGGGACCTGCAAGGGCGTTCGCATCGGGTCGGACGGCGACATCGCCGACGCAGCCCAGACGACCGGCGCCGCAAGGATCAGCAGCAACAGCCCGAGCAGCGGCAGGAAACCACCGCAGGATTGAGGGAAAACAGGGATCGCCGTCGACGGGCGCAGGGGCATGGCAAGAAGTCTCGCTGGAGTCTCGTTAGGGTTGCGTCGCGAACCGGATCAGTTCTCGAAGCCGTGCTGGAACAAGGAAGCCTGAGGATGGGCGTGGTGGTGGTAGCGGTCGCCGCTGATGACACCGAGTTCCTCCACGCGGCCATCGGGCCAGCGCACCGTGACTTCGGCGATGGCGTGGTTGCCCAGCCCGAAATGCAGGATGCGGTCATGGCTGGACCCGCGCGATTCGCCGGCGCGCATTTCGCGTAGCTGCAGCGCGCCATCCGCGGTACGCACCTCGACGATGGCGCCGAGAGCATCGCGATTCACGCCCGCGGCGCCCTCGAGGCTCAGCGCCAGCCAGTGATTGGAATTGCTGCCGACGTTGCGGTACAGGCGATAACCCTCGTTCCAATGGCCAAGCACCAGATCGAGGCGGCCATCGCGGTCGAAATCGAGGCAGGCGGCAGCCTGGGTCGGCCGGTTCTGCACCAACGCGCCGCTTTGCGCGGTGACATTTGCAAACTGTCCGGCGTTGTTGGCGAACAACTGGTCCTGGTTGGGGGTGGTCGAGAACCCCCCCGACCCCACCGCCAGAAAGCCGTCCTGCCAGCCGTCGTTGTCGAAATCGGCGAATATCGTGCCCCAGCCGACGCCGTAGTGATTGAGTGCCGACGCTGGTTCGTGTTGCCAGAGCAGCGGTGTGCGGCTCAACCCGCGCAGGAAGAACTGCTCGTCGATGCTGGAAAACCAGAGGTCCGAGTCGCCGTCGCGGTCGATGTCGGCGACGGCGATGCCCATGCCGTAAGGAATCTGACCGGCGCCGCTTGCTTCGGCGACATCGCCAAGGCACCAACCGGCGCAACCAGCGCCCTGGTTGCGCCAAAGGGTGTTGCCCTGCTGCTTGTCGTTGATCACATACAGGTCGACCCGACCATCGCCATCGAAATCGCTGAACACGGCAGCCAGTGCCGTGCGCCCGAGCTTTTCCCGGTCTGCGCCGGTGTATCCAGCCGTGATGTTCAACCACTGACCGGGCGCGGTCTGCAACACGATGCGGTCCAGATTGTCGGGATCGGTCAGATCGGGCGTTGCCGAGGTCGGGTAGACGCCGATGTACAGATCCAGCAGACCGTTTTGGTCGATGTCGCCCCAGGCCACCGCATCGGTGCGCGCCGAGTTGCTGCCGGGCGCGCTGTGATCGATCGCGGCGCTGATCACATTGGAAAAGCCGTTGCCGCCCAGGTTGCGCAGCAGCAGATTGCTCTGGCCACGACAGCCGACATACAGGTCCGGCCAGCCGTCGTTGTCGAAGTCTGCAGCAGCGACCACGCTGCAGCGGCTGCCAGCGATCTGGGCGGTGACCTCCGCGCGCTCCTCGAACGTGCCATCGCCGCGATTGAAATACAGGCGATTGGGCTGCAGGTAGCCGCTGACGAAGATATCCGGGTAGTCGTTGCCGTCGTAGTCGGCGACTGCGATACCGCCAGCGGGAATATTGGCGAGAAACGTCGGCAGGAAACCGGCCGCCGGCGAAACGTCCTGGAAGGACATCTGGGCATGCCCAGATCCGGCAATCAGCAGACTCAATACCAGGGTCAGTCGACGCATCGCCATGGGCATACATCCTGCCGGGGTGGACCACGAACCGATGACGTGGACATGTTCGTCACAATTCGGTTGACCGGAGTCTCTGTCGGCGATCAGCCTGCCGTCAAGGAAACTCGCCTGGCGTCGAGTGCCCGCCATCGGGTGCGAAGCCCGCTGACCCGGGCCCTTCATCGCCGACCAACCCCACCGGCAGCGATCTCTGATGGCGCGCACCGAGTTCGCGCAGTTGCTCGGTCTGCCGCAGCAGGTTGCCTTTGCCGGAGCTGAGCTTCGCGTAGGCCTGATCGAGCTCGCCCTGTGCCCTGGAAAGCGCGTTGCGCGCGTTGTCCAGATCCTCGACGAAACCGACGAATTTGTCGTACAGCTTGCCGGCGCGCGCGGCGATCTCCTGGGCATTGCGGTTACGCTGTTCCTGTTTCCACAGGTGGCTTGCGGCGCGAAGCGTCGCCAGCAGCGTCGACGGCGACACGATCGCGATATTGCGCGCCAGCGCGTATTCATAGAGCCCGGCATCGGCGCGAACGGCCTCGATCAGTGCCGATTCGACCGGCACGAACATCAGCACGAAGTCGAGCGCGCGGCCTTCCAGCAGCGCGCTGTAGTCGCGCTTGCCGAGGCCATCGACGTGGCGCCGCAACGAGCCCAGGTGTTCGCTCAATGCGAGCTCGCGCTCAGCTTCGCCGACCGCGCTGCAACTGCGCTCGTAGGCGGTCAGCGACACCTTGGCGTCGATGATGAGGTCGCGCTGCTGCGGCAGATGGATGATGACATCGGGTCGCGGGCGAGAGCCGTGCTCGTCGCGCAGCACGGATTGGGTGCTGTATTCGCGACCCTCGGCCAGGCCCGACGCTTCCAGCAGGCGTTCCAGCACCAGTTCACCCCAGGCGCCCTGCACACGGCTGTCGCCGCGCAGCGCGCGCGTCAGGCTGAGCGCTTCGCCGCTCAACTGCTGGTTGAGCAGCTTGAGCGCGTCGATCTCGCGGCCGAGCAGGCTGCGTTCCTTCGCTTCCTGCACATAAGCCTGCTGCACCGCATCCTGGAAGGTTTTCAGTTGCTCGCGCACCGGCGTCAGCAGGCCACCGATCTGCACCGAGTTTTCGGCGACCAGGCGCTGGCTCTTGTCTTCGAGTACCTCGCTGGCGAGCGCCTTGAACGCATTGCTGAACTCGCCGCGCACCTGGCCGAGGAAACTCAGTTTCTCTTCGGCACCGCGCAGTTCGTCGGCAAGACGCGTTTCCAGCGCACGCACTTGCGCCATCGACTCGGCATGCCGTTCGCGCAATACCTCGAGTTCCCGTTCGCGCTGCAGCGCGCTGGCTTCGGCGATGTCGAGTCGCGCCAGGCGACCGCGCAATTCGCCGCTGTCGCGCATCAGCACGTGCAACTGGGCTTCGAGTCGCTGAGCGCGTTCGCGTTCGCGCGCGAGTTGCACGCCATGGTCGGCATTCAGCGCTGCGAGTTCGTCGGCGCGCAGATCGAGCGCATCGATCTCCGCCTGACGTGCGGCGACGCCGTCGGCAAAGCGCTGGCGCAGTGCGCGTGGCGCCCACAGCAGCACGCCGACGAAGGTCAGCAGGACGCCGAGCAGCAAACCCACGAAAATGGCCATTGGGCCGGAAACGGTTTCGATCATGACGCCGGGGCCGACACGCAAAGGCGAGTCTAACCTCGACGAGCAGTCGCGTTACCGCGCGCTGCGGTTTACCGGCGGGCTGACCCGAGACCCGCGCCCAGTGCACGCGCGATGCGCGTACACCGGGTCAGCGAGGGATGCCCGACTGCGCTGCATTCCGGCAGCGAACTGACCTCAGGCCTTGGGCACGAACGCCGCGCACCAACCGTTGGCCTGGACCGACTTGCCCGGGAAGATCGCGCAGGGGCGCAGCACGTCGCCGGCATTGCCCTGGATCAGGTTGCAGCCCGCGCAATTCTGTTCCGGCTTGTGGTTCGGATACTTGGCGGCATCGACCTTGGTGGTGTCCGCCTTGTAGCCGAGTGCAGCGGCAGTCGGTTCGGCTTCGCCGAGTTCCGGCAGCGCACCTTGCGCAAACGCCTGCTGGCCGAGCGCCATGCCGGCAGCGACGCCAACACCGGCGACCGCAACCTGCCCGAAGAAACGACGGCGGGTGGCATCAAAGTTCTGTTGCGACATGGGTACTTCCTTCTGTTGAAAATCCGGGTAACCGGCCGCCCCGCGCGATTCGCGCCGTAGCCGCTTGGCGATGATTGTGCATGAACTGCCTGAACGCCAGCATGACTCGGGTCAAGTGACGTAGATGTCAGCATGTTCGGTTATATTTCGCAGACGTTCACAGAAGAATCGCGAATCATTCTCGTTTGCAGGAAGCCCTGATGCCTGACTTCACACCCACCCAGTTTGCCGAATGTGCCACGGCGATCGCCGACGCGGGTCGCGACTTCGCGGCGCGCGGCTGGACGCCCGCGACCAGCAGCAACTTTTCGATGCGCTTGACCGAATCGCGCATCGCCGTGACCGTGTCCGGGCGCGACAAGGGCAAGCTGACACCGGCCGACGTGATGGTCTGCGACCTCGCCGGGAAGGCGGTGGAAAGTGACGCGCGGCCGTCGGCCGAAACGCTGTTGCACTGCCAGATCTATCGGCGCTTTCCAGCCGCCGGCGCGGTACTGCACACGCATTCGCTGGCGCAGACGCTGGCCAGCCGGCTGTGGGCGCCGGCCGGGCAACTGACGCTGGCGGGTTACGAGTTGCTCAAGGCCTTCGCCGGCTACACCACGCACGACGCGCGGATGCCCGTGCACGTTTTCCCCAACAGCCAGGACATGGCCGAACTGGTGCAACTGATCGATGTCCATCTCGATCAGCAGCCGAACACGCACGGCTACTTGATCGACGGCCACGGGATCTACACCTGGGGTCGCGATATGCTGGAAGCGCGCAGGCATCTCGATGCCTTCGAGTTCCTGCTGAACTGCGAACTGGAATTGAGGAAGATGCAGCGATGACCCGACTTCGGACCTACCATGAGGACCAGCCGACCGAAGTGCGCTTCGACAGCGCCGACTTCGCCGCCATCCAGGCCCGCCTGGCGCAAGCCGGCGTGCGCTTCGAGCGCTGGCAGGCAAGCGCAGACATTCGCCCGGGAGACTCCCAGGACACGGTGATCGCCGCCTTTCGCGCGGATATCGATCGGTTGATGGCAGAAGCGGACTACAAGGCGGTCGACGTGATCAGCCTGACGCCAGACCACCCGGACAAAGCAACGCTGCGCCAGAAGTTCTTGAACGAACACACGCACGCCGAGGACGAAGTGCGCTTTTTCGTCGCCGGCCGCGGCTTGTTCACCTTGCACCTGGGCGATGAGGTGCTGGAAATCCTGTGCGAGAAGGACGACCTGATTGGCGTGCCCGCCGGCACCCGTCACTGGTTCGACATGGGACCGGAGCCATCCTTCGTCGCCATCCGCATCTTCACCAACCCCGCCGGCTGGGTCGCCAATTTCACCGGCGACGAGATCGCGTCGCGGTTCGCGCGGCTTGAGGCAAGCCCGTAAGCAGGAGCGGGGTACGCAAAGGACGCAAAGTGGAGCAGGATCCGGATGGACCTGCGCGCGCCCCGTGACTCCCGAGGTCCGGCACGACACGGGAAGGACTCAAGGAACCTCTGAACAAGTTGTCATTGCGAGGAGCGAAGCGACGCGGCAATCCAGAAAGGCTTTCATGACCAATAGCCTGGATTGCTTCGCTGCGCTCGCAATGACGAGTTTCTGACTTGTTCCGAGGTTCCTTAACGCAAGGTCATGGAACAGGCATTCTGGTTTCCCTTTGCGTCCTTTCTGCTTTTCCTTTGTGTCCTTTGCGAACAACGCTTTTGAAGCCCCCAACAAGGCGTAGACATGACCACCCGCCCTGCCGCTCTCGTCACCGACATCGAAGGCACCACCAGCGACATCGCGTTCGTGCAAAAGGTGTTGTTCCCCTACTCGCGCGATGCGCTGCCGGGATTCTTGCGCGCCAATGCGCACGATCCAGCCGTGGCGCCATGGATCTCGATGATCGCCGGCGAAATCCACACCTCGCCCGATAACCTGCCCGCGGTGATCGCCGCGCTTTGGCTGTGGATCGATGCCGATCGCAAGCACACGGCGCTGAAAGCACTGCAGGGGCTGGTTTGGGAACAGGCGTTCGCCAGCGGCAAGTTCAAGGCACATGTCTATCCCGATGCGCTGGCGGCGCTGCAGCGATGGCATACCGAAGGCCTGCCCTTGTACGTGTATTCGTCCGGATCCATTCAGGCGCAGAAGCTGTACTTCGGCCACACCGAGAGCGGCGATCTGCGACCGTGTTTCCGCGGTTATTTCGATACCACGACTGGATCCAAACGCGAGCCCGAGTCGTACCTGCGCATCGCCCAGTCGATTGGCGTGGCAGCCGATCGAATCCTGTTCCTGTCGGATATCGGCGCCGAACTCGATGCCGCGCGCGCGGCCGGATGGCAAACCGTTCAGGTGCTGCGCGAAGGGGCGACGCCGGCACCCGACCATCCGTCGATCAGCGGCTTCGACCAACTTGGGTTCTGAGCATGTTCTGCAGATCCGCGCCAATCGACCCGCGACGATGAGAGCGCTGCTGCGCACCCTGGGCGCGGGTCTGCTGTTGGCGCTGTTGCTGAAACCGGCGCCCTCCTGGCGCGTGCGCCCGGCCGCACACTTCTGGTGGCTGCTGCTGCCGACGATTGGTCTGTCGGTGCTGCGCGATCGATTGCTGCTGGCGCAGCCCGCAAGCTTTTACGCCGAGGGCCTACAGGGAGACGCGCTCGGTGTGCTCTTGCTGCTGGCCGCAGCTGCAGCCATCGGCACGTGGTCGGGCCAGCGCGTGCTGACCTGGTCGCTGGCGGTACTGGCGAGTGCGGCAGGGCTGTGGATCGGTGCCTGCCTGCTGATCGCCCGTCTCGCCCTGGCGCATTGGGAAATGCTCGATCGCGACGCCGAGATGGTCCTGCTCGCGATCGCATGTGTCTGGTGGCCGTTGTCGCTGCTGCGGCTGCTGGCGACGCTGTTGCCGGGCTGGGCAAGGTGGCGGGCAACGACTGCGGCACTGGCGTCGGCGACGCTGACGCTCGCGCCATTCCTGGCGATTGAACCGGCGCGCTACTGGTACCCGGACTACGCCAGCGAGAGTCAGACCGAAACAACCGAATCGCGCCAGGTGCGCGGCAGCGCCGAGGCGCTGATCTATCGCCAGGCCGCAATGGTCGACCAGGCGGTAGGCGCCCTCGCGTCGGGCACACCCGGCATCACCGACGCCTATCTGCTGGCATTCGGCGCCGACGGCAACGAAGATGTGTTCCGCAACGAAGTCGAATTCGCGCAAACGCTGTTCAGTCGACGATTCGGCATGCAGGGACGCACGCTGACCCTGTTGAATCACCCGGATACCACTGAGCACACGCCGCTGGCGACCTTGAGCAACCTGCGCCTGGCGCTGGCCGGGATCGGCGCGAAGATGAACCGCGATGAGGATCTGCTGCTGCTGTTCATCACCACCCACGGCAGCGAGGACCACCAGCTCTACGTCGACCTGCAACCTCTCGCGCTGGATTGGATCGGCCCGGACGATCTGCGTTCGGCGCTGGATGCAGCCGGCGTGGATTGGCGCGTGATCATCGTGTCTGCCTGCTACTCCGGCGGATTCATCGAGTCGTTGGCCACACCGATGAGCCTGGTGATCACCGCAGCCCGCGCCGACCGGCCGTCGTTCGGCTGCGGATCGGACGCCGAGATCACCTATTTCGGACGCGCGTTTCTGGTCGAAGCGCTGAATGAAACGCTGTCGATTCCCGCCGCATTCGAGCTGGCGCGCGAACGCGTGCTGCAGTTGGAGACCGCCGACGATTTCCAGCCGTCCGACCCGCAGATTGCATCCGGGGCGCTGATCAACCCGCGCCTCGACGCATGGGCGAAACAACTGCCTTCAGCGCCGGAGGTCGCTTTTGTTCCGGCAGTCCCGAAGACCAATTGTGTCAATGACCGGAATCCATGCCCTTGATGCCGGCGCCTTGCGTGGCGCGACTGCGCGCAGGCGGCCCATTCGCACCGATGGCCGCGGTTCGAAAAGCGACTGGCGTTGCCGGTCTATTCAACCGCTGCGTGCGCGCTGGTCAATCCAGCCGCCAGGGACTGCACCATTGCGCTGAGGACCGGCAAACCGGCCCCGGCATCGATGGCGTGCACCACTTCGCGGGCGAGATGTCCGAGGTCGTCGAAGCCGTACATGCCTGCCGAACCGGCCAGCTTGTGCGCCTGCAGGCGTAGCGCCGACAACGCTTCGACGCCACCAGCGGAAAGCCCCTGAGCGGCCTCGTCGAGTGCTGCACTCTTGGCCGGGAAGCTGTCGATGTAACGTCGACGCAACGCTTCGGGTATCACCTCGTTCGCCACAGGACCTCCCGTCCCGGCTGGTGGCAGCGAATCAGGCTGCCCGTTCGAGTCGGTAGCCGTGCTGATAGACCGAGATCAGGCGCCAGCCATTGCTTTCGTCGATCTCGAGCTTCTTGCGGATACGACTGATGTGCGCATCGACGGTTCGCGTGGTGATGGTCTGGCTGCGACCCCAGACGCGCTCCAGCAGCACACCGCGTTTCACCAGGCGCCCGGCGTTGGCGAACATGTAGGCCGCCAGATCGAATTCCTTGCTGGTCAGCTCAACCGACTTGCCACGCAGACTGATGACGCGGTGGCCGACATCGACCACGTATGGATCGGTTCCCTGCAGGACCTCGGCGGGCTGGATCGCGCCGGCACGCCGACCGACCGCCTGGACGCGCGCGAGCAATTCGCGGCGGCGGGGTGGTTTGACCAGATAGTCGTCGGCGCCCGCCTGCAGTGCGGCGACCACATGTTCTTCAGAATCCTGGGCGGTGATGAAAACCACCGGAATGCGACCGAGGAAACTCTGACGCACCCAGGTCAACACGTCCATGCCACTGGATTCCGGCAACACCCAGTCCAGCAACAGCACATCCGGAACATCACGGTGCAGCGCCCGGGTCAAATCACCCCCGGATCGATAACAACGGACATCGTGCCCTTCTTCAGTCAACCAATGGCTGATCATCTCAGCCTGGTCTGGATCATCTTCGAGCAGATCGATACGCATTCCTGATGGCTCCGGTCGCTTTGCGCGCTTCTTGGAACCCGTTGAACCCATTGTGCAGCCGCAAAACCGGTTCAGAGGGTCGTTACTGTTTCGCTTGGTTGCATTCTACAACACTGAATGTGCAGGGCAGCACAATGCTTTGGTCCTACACGACGCTTCAAGTCGTTACTGAACCTGGATTTCGCCCAGGATTCGACAGCTCACCGCCGACGCGACGTTCTGACGCTACCCGCGTGACTCAGACGCGACCATAACGATCTTCGTAGCGGACAATGTCGTCTTCGCCGAAATAATCGCCGCATTGCACCTCGATCAGGTGCAGATCTTCCTGCGTCGGGTTCTCCAGCCGGTGCAGCGTCTCGACCGGGATATACACGGATTCATTGCGCTTCAGGGTGAATTCGCGGTCGCCGACACGCACATTGGCGATACCCGAAACCACCGTCCAATGTTCGCTGCGGCGATGGTGCATCTGCAGCGACAGTACATGACCCGGCCCCACCGTCAGGCGCTTGACCTTGCAATCGGGAGCATCCTCGATCACCGAATAACTGCCCCAGGGACGACGCACGGTGGAATGCACATTGGCCAGGTCATGGTTCTGCAGGCGCAGTTCGTCGACCACCTGCTTGACCGCCTGAGCCTTGTTGCGGGTGCTGATCAGCACCGCATCTCCGGTATCGACGATCACCAGGTCATCGACACCCACCGCTGCCACCAGACGTCCCTTGGATTGCACATAGCAGTTGCGCGCGTCCACCAGCACCACTGGGCCAACGGTGCGATTGCCGGCAGCATCGCCCGGATCGAGATCGCTGATCGCCTGCCAGGAACCGATGTCGTTCCAGTCGAAGCTGGCCGGCACCACGGCTCGTCGCGCGGCCTTTTCCATCACCGCATAGTCGACCGAGATATCCGGCAGCGCGGCAAAACTGTTGCGATCGAATTCGACGGGCGCCGCGTCCGCGCGCACCTTGGCGTAACACTCGCGCGCCGCCGCCAGCAGCCCGGGGCAGGTGCTGGCCATGCTCTCCAGCAGCGCACCGGCGGCAAAACAGAACATGCCCGAGTTCCAGACGTAGTTGCCGCTCGCCAGATAGCTCTCGGCGGTGGCGCTATCCGGCTTTTCGACAAAGGCCTCGATCTCGCGCCCCTGAGCCAGCGGAGCACCCGCGCGGATGTAGCCGAATCCGGTTTCCGGACGATTCGGCACGATGCCGAAGGTGACCAGATAACCCTCCGCGGCGAGCGCGCTGGCATTGCGCACGGCCGCGGCGTAACTGTCGAGATCGCGAATCAGATGATCGGCCGGCAACACCAGCATCTGTGCGTCCGGACCGTGACGATGCTCGATGTCGAGCGCCGCCATCGCCAGCGCCGGCGCGGTGTTGCGGCCAACCGGTTCGAGCAGGAAACGCGCGTCGGCGTCGGCGATCAAGCCCTTGTATTCGTCGCGCGAGATGAAGAAGTGATCGCGCGAAGTGACCGTGATGATTTCGCCGCCCACGGCGACCGCCTGCGCGCGCGCCAGCGTCTTGCGAAGCAAGGACTCGCCGTCGCCCATCTGCATGAACGGCTTGGGGTAAGTGCGACGCGACACCGGCCACAGCCGGGTGCCGGCACCGCCGGACAGAATCACGGGGATCAGCATCATTTCACCTCAAAACCTACGCCGGTCAAAGTCTGGCGCGCCTGCGCCAGTTCCAGCAGGGTGTGCTCCAGACCCACCCGCCAATCGGCAGGCTCAACCTGAAACCGGGTTTGCAAACGCGTGGTGTCGAGCACCGAGTATGCCGGACGTTTTGCCTTGGCCGGGTATTCGCCGGAGGCGATCGCGCGCACTGGCGTCGCCCGCGGCAGCAGGCCGAGCGCGTGCGCGCGGGCGATGATCTCGCGGGCGAAACCACACCAGCTGACCTGCCCGGCACTGACCACATGGCAGGCACCTTCAAGTGCGCTGCGACGCGCGGCGTCGGCCGCCAGCCACTGACGGATCAGCGTGGCGCTGGTATCGGCGAGAAAACGCGCCGTCGTCGGCGAACCGACCTGGTCGTCGACCACGCTCAATTCGTCGCGCTGGGCGGCCACGCGCAGCATGGTCAGCAGGAAATTCTTGCCGCGCGCTGCGTAGACCCAGGCGGTGCGCAGCAGCATGAAGGCACAGCCCGACTCGGCCAGCGCCCGCTCGCCGGCGAGTTTGCTGCGGCCGTAGACGCTCTGCGGCGCCGTCGGCTGATCCTCCCGGTACGGCGCCACGCCATCGCCGGCGAACACGTAGTCGGTCGAGTAGTGCAGCACGAGAGCGCCGCAGCGGCGCGCAGCGAGACCGATCGCGACCAGCGCGAGGTGGTTGATGCGATCTGCCAGTTCCGGCTCGTCCTCGGCCTGGTCGACGGCGGTGTAGGCGGCGGCGTTGACAATCACATCCGGCGCGATCTCGATGATGCGTTCGGCCAGCCCCACCGGATTGCCGATGTCGATGGCCAGTTCGACGCCAAGCATGGGGTCGGCTACCCGATCGGCAGTGATTACACGGCCCAATCCGGCCAGGCATCGCGACAATTCGAAACCGACCTGTCCGGCCGCGCCGAGGATCAGGATGCGCATCGCGAGTAGCCCGCTTGGTGCGAAAGTGCGCACGCGCCATGAACCCGGCCGCCCGCGTAGGAGCGACGTGCACGTCGCGACCGGCGACGCGCCGGAGCTGGCGGTCGCGACGTACACGTCGCTCCTACAAATGGATGCATGGCGAATCGTGTCCGGGAATCAAGTTGAAGGTCACCAGGGGTCCCTAGTACAGCGGGAGCAAGTCGGCGGGAACGTCGGCCAATCGCGACGCCAGTTTGTCCTTGGCCGACAGCAGCGGTTCGGCAATTGGCCAGGCGACGCCGATGTCCGGATCGTTCCAGGCGATCGAGCGGTCGCAACTGGCGTCATACAGCTCGGTGCACAGATAGCAGAAGGTGGCGTGTTCGCTGAGCACCTGGAAGCCGTGCGCGAAGCCGGGCGGCACGTACATCATGCGGTGGTTGGCGACGCTGAGTTCGGCGCCAAACCAGGACCCGAAGTGCGGCGAACCGCGGCGGATGTCGACGGCGACGTCGAACACGCTGCCCTCGACGACCCAGACCAGCTTGCCCTGCGGGCGCGGCTGCTGGTGGTGCAATCCACGCAGCACGCCGCGCGCGGAACGCGAGGTGTTGGCTTGCGGAAAGTCGGTCGGCAGGCCCGCGGCGGCGAAGCGGCCGCGATTCCAGGCCTCGAAGAAAAAGCCGCGCTCGTCGCCAAAAACGGCCGGCTCGATCAGCATCACGCCCGGCAGGGTGGTCTCGATGGTCTTCATCCGCGCGCCAGTCCACGCAGGTAGGCGCCGTAACCGCTCTTGGCCAGCGGCGCTGCCAGCGCCAGCAGTTGGTCGGCATCGATCCAACCCTGCTCGAAGGCGATTTCCTCCGGGCACGCGATCTTCAGGCCCTGGCGTTCCTCGATGGTCTGGATGAAGTTGCCGGCCTGGATCAGCGAATCGTGGGTACCGGTGTCCAGCCACGCATACCCGCGGCCCATGCGCTCGACCTGCAGGCTGCCGTCGTGCAGGTAACAGCGGTTGAGGTCGGTGATCTCCAGCTCGCCGCGCGGCGAGGGCTTCAGCTTGGCCGCGAAGTCGCAGGCGCGCTCGTCGTAGAAATAGAGGCCGGTGACGGCGTAGTTCGACTTCGGCTTGGCCGGTTTCTCCTCGATCGACAGCACCCTGCCGTCGGCGCCGAACTCGGCGACGCCGTAGCGCTCCGGATCGCGCACGTAATAGCCGAACACGGTGGCGCCGCGCGCGCGTGAGTCGGCGCGCGCCAGCATCTGCGACAGACCCTGGCCGTAGAAGATGTTGTCGCCGAGCACCAGGCAGGAAGGTTTGCCGGCAATGAACTCGCGACCGATCAGGAAGGCCTCGGCGAGCCCGTTCGGCTCCGGCTGCACGGCGTAGCGGATGTCCAGGCCCCATTGCGAGCCATCGCCCAGCAGGCGCTGGAACAACGCCTGCTCGTGCGGCGTGTTGATCACCAGGATCTTGCGGATCCCCGCCAGCATCAGCACGCTCAGGGGGTAATAGATCATCGGCTTGTCGTACACCGGCAGCAGTTGCTTGCTGACCGCGATGGTCAACGGATGCAGGCGCGTGCCGGCGCCACCGGCGAGGATGATGCCGCAGCGTTCGCTGGAGGTCGTCATGCCACGAGTCCCAGGCGCTCGCCGCGATAGCTGCCGTCGCGGATGTGCGCGCACCAGTCCTGGTGAGCGAGATACCAGTCGATGGTGCGCTCGATGCCGCTCTCGAAGCTCTCGACCGGCCTCCAGCCGAGTTCGCGCTGGATCTTGCCGGCGTCGATCGCATAACGCCGGTCATGTCCCGGCCGGTCGGCGACGAAAGTGATCAGGCTGCGGCGCGAGCGACCATCGGCCAGCGGACGGCGCGCATCGAGCAGGTCGCAGATTCGTTCCACCACCGTGATGTTTTCGCACTCGGCATCGCCGCCGATATTGTAGACCTCGCCGACCCGGCCGCCTTCCAGCACCGCGCGGATTGCCGCGCAATGGTCGCCGACATAGAGCCAGTCCCTCACATTGCGGCCATCCCCGTATACCGGCAACGCAGACCCTTCGAGCGCCTTCTGGATCATCAGCGGGATCAGCTTTTCCGGAAACTGCAGCGGACCGTAGTTGTTGGAGCAGTTGGTGGTCAGCGTCGGTAGTCCGTAGGTGTGAAACCAGGCGCGCACCAGATGGTCCGACGCCGCCTTCGACGCCGAATACGGCGAGTTAGGCGCATACGGCGTGGTCTCGCTGAAACGGCCCTCGGCGCCGAGCGAACCGTAGACCTCGTCGGTCGACACGTGGAGGAAACGGAAGGCCTCGCGCGCCGGCGCGGCGAGCGCGCGCCACCAGGCGAGCGTCGACTGCAGCAGGTTCAGCGTGCCGACCACATTGGTGTGCACGAACGCCGCCGGACCCTCGATCGAGCGGTCGACGTGGCTCTCGGCGGCGAAATTGACGATGGCGTCCGGGCGGTGCTCGGCCAGAAGCCGGGCCACCAGCTCGCGGTCACCGATGTCGCCACGCACGAACACGTGGTCCGGATGGTTGGCGACTTCAGCCAGCGACTCCAGGTTGCCGGCGTAGGTGAGCGCATCCAGGTTGACGATGCGCACGCCGCCGCGCGCCAGCGCCGCGAGGACGAAATTGGCGCCGATGAAACCGGCGCCGCCGGTGACCAGCCAGGTAGTCTGCATTGGGGAATCCGTGAACTAAATGCGAGTTGCGCCGAGCTCGTCTTGCCTCGACGGGAAGTGGACCACGCTGCGCTCAGTTAATTCCGCAGGATACCCGGCAGACCAACGCGCGCGCCAATCGCGAGCTGCTTCGACAACGCAGCGCAGGACTCGAACGCGGGCAGGACGGCGACATCGGGCGAGCGCGAGCTATCACAGAGTTCTCCAGGGAGCACGCAGGCATCGGCAGGAAGCAGACCCCAAACAGTCTCACGCGTACATCTTGGCGTCTGCACCGGCGTCGACAGCGAGCCATCACGTAGCGACGGTCAAGTTCGTACCTTTTTGTAAACTCATGCGATAAAGTTCGCCTTCGGTCGACTTGGGAGTTGCCTCTGATCGACTGACAAACTGGATAAGGTCGGACGAAAGTTGGGACAGAGGCCATTCCGAACCGACGCTTTGGCCAAAAGGACAAACATGAACAAACTAAAACGAGTTTTCCTGACCTGCACCGCGATCGTTGCTTTGGGTTCGACATTCGCTCATGCCAAGGATGATCCCTCCGGCGCATCCCCAGAACACATCATTCAAGCGCGGTTGGAAAAATCAACGGCCCCTATCCGGTCAGAAGAAGATCTTTCGCAGTACCTTTCGTCGTACATGGCAAAGGACTCTCCACTTGATCTACTGGATGCGGAAAAGAAGTCAGCATTCCTGGCAAGCCTGGTCTTCACCGAATACGGTGTAGCAAGCCTTCGCCACGATCTGCTGTCTGGACTTTCCGTATATGAGGCGTATCGTATCCTCGGACTGTTCGGCTGGCAGGATAGGGCCGCGAGCTTTCCGAACTTGACAAATTCAACGACGGTTGACGAGTACATATTCGAGGCCGACAACACGACGTCTTCGCATCCGGAGTGTAAACTGCGACTTCAACACGATTGTGAAGGTAGCCAATTCAATAGACAATGCAAGTATAAGTCTACTGGCTGGGGATATTCATGCGATCCGTGTACGTGCACTGGCCAGCCCCGATAAGTGAGCCTTAATAAAGATCGCTGGATTTCCAGAAATTCAGGGCGGTCGCTGCAGGTCGGCAGACCGCCCTTTTAACGCACGCCATCACGGGTCAGGAGAAGAAATGCGCAATCTAAGGATCGTTTGGCTACTATTGGCTGTAGCGACCTCCACCGCTTTCGCGTCGGGCAACTCTAAATTGATCGAGGCTCGATCATGGCTCCGCCAATACGCTAACGACAGTCTAAGCGAAGAGCGAATCGCCCAAACTTCCGGGAGCTATCGCAAGGCAGAGCTTGAGGTCTTGACGACGTATTTCATGAAATATGCAAAATTGACTAAACTGCGTGCTTCGGAACTGTCTGATGAAGAGCTTGTAGCAAGCGTTGAAGTATTTTCAGGAATTGCCTCTATTGGAGCGACCGTCGCCAAGAATGCCGAGCTTTACGGCGCAGTAAGGGACGTGGCGGAAGCGGCTCTGGCTGGTTATAAAGAAATAAAATCGCGCCGAATGCCGACAGACGAGGAAGCCGTCGCGACTTATTCCGCAATATTCGGCCTGCGCGAGTGGCAACTTGAAAGTCGGATGCGCGCCGAATTGGGTCCAATGCATAACATCCCGTACATCATTGACGATCCAGGTCTGGGCGCGCAGCGCTCCCTCTGGCACCTGGACCCGGATATGCTCACGATGAAGCGAATCGCTTTTGAGCATACCGATAATGTCAAGTGGATAGTGATCGCGTTCGCGAGTTGCGCTGTTGCGAGAGATGCCGTTTCAGACATCAGAAGCGACAAGGCACTCATGCGGCTGTTTGAGGGTCGTTCACTTTGGCTCACTCCACCGGGACCCGATTCACTTAGTTTTCCAGATGTGTTCGTCTGGAACGCCAGATACCCTCAGTTTTCGTTAAGATTTATTCACCACATGGATGAGTGGCCAATGCTTGACATCGCGCCCTCCTCACCCACTTTCCTTCGAATAAAGAATGGCGCGGTGGTGGGCATACATAGCGGCTGGGGTTCGGGCAAATATCTTACGCGAACTCGCAAGGCATTGCTTGAGATTGAGGCGAACGCGCAATGAAAGCGGGAACACGCACAGAGACGGATTTAATGCTGCAGACCACAGAACGCCTGCACCAAGTATCGCGACGATATTCGAGTGTGCGATTGCTTTTGTACCGCTGGTTGACGACCGTCGTCGGGCTACTTGTGCTGGTCAGCTCGCAAGCGATTGCGGATCCGAAGACGTCAGTGGCCCTGAACAGCGCGGGATTCCTGAGTTATCACCCGGACATTCGGTGGCGCAACGAGGCGATTGATCACTACGACCGCGGCGATTTTGACGACGCGATTCGTGATCTTATGCGGTCGGCAAAATATGCCGACAAGGGTTCCCAAGGACTGCTTGCCGAAATGCACTGGAAAGGCATTGGGACCGTCCCAAACCGGCCGCTGGGTTACGCCTGGATGGATCTTGCCGCGGAAAGTGGCTACCAGGAGTTTGTGGTCTTGCGCGAACGCTATTGGTCTGATCTGGCCGAGAGCGAGAGGGCAGTAGCTCTGGAACTCGGCCAGAAAGTTTACGCGGTATATGGCGATGAAGTCGCCAAACCTCGCTTGGCCAAGCTGCTCAACCGCGGTCGACGCCAGGTTACGGGTAGCCGAACCGGCTATCGTGGCGCCCTGCAAATATCGCTCAGAATGCCCGGAGGCGGCTGGTTTTCAATGACTGGCGATGAATTTTATGCGGATGAATTCTGGAAGCCGGAAATCTATTTTGAATGGAAAAAACAAGTCTGGCGCGAAGCTCAGAAAGGGATAGTCGAAGTTGGGCCCGTGGATGCTGAATCGACTGAGTAAGCAGAGTGACCCATGGCCGAAGTCACGGTGAAGGGACTTCGGCATGGAGACTCCGACAAGCTTTGCGGCGCTTGGGCGCTGACAGTGCCTGCCGGCGCGGCGCCGCTCGAAGTTTCTGTCATTCCGCCCACAGCTCACGGGCGAAGCCCGCTCCCACAGGCTGCTGCCGGATACGCCAACCGTAAGGGCCTAGAACGGAATATCGTCTTCGAAATCGTCTGGCGGCGGCGCTTCGCGGCGCGGCTCGGGGCGATTCTGGCCGCCACAGGATGACGGCGCGCTGCGCTGCGGGCGATCACCGCCACGTTCACTGCGTGCGCCGCCGCCACCCTCGCCACCGCCGCCACCCGGATTGCTGCCGAGCAGTTGCATTTCGTTGGCGATGATGTCGGTGGCGTAACGCTCGATGCCTTCCTTGTCGGTGTACTTGTCGGTGCGGATGCTGCCCTCGATGTACACCTGACGCCCCTTCTTCAGGTACTCGCCGGCGATTTCAGCGAGGCGCCCGAAGAACTTGACCCGGTGCCATTCGGTGCGTTCCTGCATTTCGCCGGTCTGCTTGTCCTTCCAGCTTTCGCTGGTGGCGACCTTGATCGTGGTGATGTTGCCGCCATTGGCGGTGTAGCGGGTTTCCGGGTCCGCGCCCAGGTTGCCGACCAGGATGACCTTGTTGACGCCTCGTGCCATGACTGCTTCCCTGCCTCGATCGTTGCTGCGGTGATCCGCACAATACTACCGGCCCGGCCCCGGTGGCGTCAGGAATGCTCGCGACCGCTTGTAGGAATTCCGCTACAACGCGCGACCGGCACCGTGCTTGCGCAGGCGAGTCATCAGGGCTCATGGTTATACTCGGGCCCATGAGTGCACTGGCCCCCTCCCGCATGCCCGATTCGGTAGTCGACGCCGTCGACCGCTTTGCCGCCATCCAGCGCCTGGCAGCGGCGGACATGGCGCGCGTGGATGCGCTGATTCGGTCGGAGCTGCGTTCGGACGTGGTGCTGATCAACCAGATCGGCGAACACATCATCGGTTCCGGCGGCAAACGGCTGCGGCCGTTGTTGGTGGTGCTGGCCGCGCGCACCGGCAAGCAGGGTGAGAACGTCAACGGCGCCGCGCTCGCGGCCATCGTCGAATTCATCCACACGGCGACGCTGCTGCATGACGACGTGGTCGATGAGTCGGGATTGCGCCGCGGGCGGCAGACCGCCAACGCGCTGTGGGGCAATGCTGCCAGCGTGCTGGTCGGCGACTTCCTCTACTCGCGCGCTTTCCAGATGATGGTCGGCCTCGATCGCATGCTGGTCATGCGGGTGCTGGCCGACACCACCAACGCCATCGCCGAGGGCGAGGTGCTGCAGTTGCTGCACATGGGCGACCCGGACCTGTCGGAAGCGCGTTATTTCGACGTCATCCGGCGCAAGACGGCAATCTTGTTTGCCGCAGCCTGCCGCCTCGGCGGTTTGGCTGCCGGTCTGAACGATGCTGCGCAGGATGCACTGCACCGTTACGGCATGGCGCTCGGCATCGCGTTCCAGATCGCCGACGACGTGCTCGATTACGTCGGCGACGCCGGCAAGATCGGCAAGCATCTGGGCGATGATCTTGCCGAGGGCAAGCCGACGCTGCCGCTGATCATTGCCCAACGTCGCGGCAGCGCGGAGCAGGTCGAGGCGATTCGCGCCGCCATCCGCGATGGCGACCGCGAGGCACTGCCGCAGGTCATCGCGACCATTCGTGAAACCGATGCGCTCGACGAATGCATCCGGCGCGCCCGCGATTACGCCGGATCCGCCTGCCGGGAACTCGAGGCATTGCCGCTGTCGATCTATCGCGACGCGCTGCTCGATCTGGCCGAATACGCCGTGGCACGGGTGAGCTGAACCGGTCCGAACCCGCATGCGTCGTCGTTGCGCATCGCCAACGCCCGAAGCATCCAGCGCCACCCAGCGTGTCGCCGCGTTGGACGCTGATGCGCCGGTGAACGCCCTACCGTCTCGCCGCGCTGGGCGAACGGTGTCGCCGTGGCAACCCGCGGGCGCGGGACTCGGTTGCCGACCGCAGTTTGCTGCATAACCGCGATAACATCACCGCAGTCTGAACAGTCCAGGTGATGACACTGCGCCGCGATTCCTACTCGATCCTGCGCGAAAATCTGCGCTGGCGCGTCGCGCTGGCGCTCGGTGCGCTGGTCATAGTGCTGATGGCGACGTTGGGTGTGTACAACCTGCACCAGGGTTATGCCGACACCGCATTCCTCGCCTGGGCGGTGCTGGTGATCGTCGGCGGCTGCCTGGTGGCGATGCTGGCCTTGCCGCGCGCGCTCGGCGGCGACATATTTTTCGCTGCGCTCGCCGTCATTCTGGTGCTGGTGATGGCGTTCGGCGGTTACTTCGGGCGCCCGATGCATCACTGGGCCTATGTCTTTCCGCCAGTGATGGTGTTCTTGACGCGGTCGAGCATCGCGCTGGTGGCGATGGTCGCGTTTGGACTCTACGCGGGCGCGATCAGCTCGCAGATGCTGCCGATCATCGACAGCATCCGCTTCGCCAGCGGCTATGGCTTGCTGGTGCTCTTCATGTACACCTACGCGCTGCTCGAGGAACGCGCCGCGGCGATGCTGCGTTACCACTCCGATCACGATGCCCTGAGCAACTGTCTGAACCGCCGCACCTTCAATGAAGCGATGTCCGAAGTCGAGCATGCTCGCGAACTGTGCACCTTTCTGCTCATCGACGTCGACCACTTCAAGGCGATCAACGATCAGCGCGGACATCTGGTCGGCGATCGCGTCATCACCGCCGTGGCGACCGTCATCCAGCAGGCGCTCGACGACCGTACAGCGCTCTACCGTTACGGCGGAGAGGAATTCGCGGTGATGATCGAAGCCGACGAAGCTGTCGGCGCTGCGCTGGCCGAGCGTGTCCGCGCAGCCGTCGCCGCAGCGGACCTCGGAGGCATCCACGCCACGGTCAGCATTGGCGTCGCCACCTGGCGCGTGCGCGACGGCAGCATCGCCGGGGCGCTGAACCGCGCCGACCAGGCGCTCTACATCGCCAAGGCAAGCGGACGCAATTGCGTAGTCAGCGCCGCGCCGGAAAAGGTCGCCATTCGATGACCGATCGATCGGTTTGCCGATCGGTTTGCCCTTGACGCCCGGCGGCACGGGCGCAAACTTTGCGAATGTACTCGAACGCGAGGACGCGCCATGTTCGACGTATTCACCCTGACCGCTGCGCTGTTGCTCGCAGCAGGCGAGGCTCGCGCACCGGCACCGGCGGCGCATTGTCTGGACGCGCGCGCAGTCAGCGAAGTCTGGTGGCAGTCGCCGACGCAGATGCTGGTGGCGACGGGCGCCCGATTGCACCGCATCAACACGGCGACGGCTTGCCCCGCCAGCGAAGCCGGCGGCGCATTGCTGGCGCGCGATGGCTGGGTCTGCGGCAGCGGCGGCGAGTTCGTGCAATCGGCCGGTCAGCGCTGTCCGATCAGCACGGTATCGCAACTCGGCCCATCTGAAACAAGTCGAGCGCTGCGCGATCGCCGCCACGCCGAAACCGAGCTGACGGCCACGCCGCTGCGCAAGGCCTTCCAGGGATCGAACCGGCAGTGCATGGATCCGACGCGGATGCGCAGTTGGTCCGTCGATGGCAATCACCTGATCGTCACCACCGCGCGCGCCGGAGCGAACGCGCCGACGCGATTTCGAGTGAGCCTGATCGGCAGTTGCCCCGAGGCAGGCACGCGCGACGTGCTGCAATGGCGCTCGGCCACCGGGCTTGCTCGCATCTGCGGCGTACCCGGCGAATACGCCGTGTTTTCCTCGCAGCACAACAACATCGTCAATGTGGCGCGCGGTTCTCTGGCCGAGCCGGCGAGTGCCGATCAGATGGGTTGCGCGATCGCGGCGGTTGCGGCGATCGAACACTGAATCGCAGATCGTTACCGATATCGAGCTCGACCGGTGATCCTGCCGCCGACCGCGAAACACGTCGTGAGCTCGGGCGCGCGCCAGCGCCATGAACGCTCCGGGCCCAACTGACGCGCGCGAAGCCGTAGACTTCGAAGTTTACGGACATAGGAGTTGCCCCATGCGCATCGTTGCCCTGCTTGTCACGCTGTCGCTGCTTGCGGCGTCGTTCGGCGTCTCGGCACAGACCAAGCCCGAAGATGTGATCAAGTACCGCAAGGCGCAATACACGGTGCTGCTGTGGAACTGGATGCCGATGAACGCCATGGTGCGCGGTCGCATTCCCTTCGATGCGGCCGAGTTCGCGCGGCGGGCAGAACGGGTCGCCGCAGTCGCTCCGCAACTGCTCGAAGGCTTTTCCGAGGGTTCGGGTGCCGGCGCGGCAACCGATGCCAAGCCGGAGATCTGGTCCAACTTCGCCGATTTCAGCGCCAAGATGAAGGATCTCGAGCGTGAAACCGCGGCGCTGGCGAGCGTGGCCAAGGGCGGCGACGAAGCGGCAATCAAGGCGCAGTTCGCGTTGACCGGCGGCACCTGCAAGGCTTGCCATGACCAGTACAAGGTGGACTGACGCCGGGTTTTGCGCAGAGCGCCGCAACGAAGCGTTCCAGCGACGCCTGATTGAGTCGCGCTCGGCGCCGAAACGCTGACGGGTTTCCGAAGAGTCAGGATGCCGATAAACGTCAGCGGCGGCCAGCAAGCGGCGTAACCATGACTTCCGGCCTCATTGCACTTCGGTCATTTGGTGTTATAGTTGACTACAACACCAGCGCATCTCGCTGGGGAGTAGGAGAACACCATGCGTAACCGAAACTGGTCGGATCTGGTCATGGCAGCGATGATCGGCCTGTGCGTCGCCGCTGTCGCCGAACCTTACCGGCAGGCGCAGGTCGTCCCCGCCGCCGCGAACATTGCGGCGAACGACACCGAGGTCGGCGATGCTGCTCGTTCTCTGGCGATCGCGGTGCTGCTGGGCCCTGACCAAGCCGAGGCCAATGCTCGGCATACATCCCAGCCCGCAACTGAATCGGCGACCGACCGCGCCATGTCGAACGCCGCTGCAGCCGCCGGCCACGTCGCGCGCGACATCGAAATGCCGTTCTTCTCGTTCGGCGGCGACGCCAGCGCGGAGTGATTGCCATGGTCCATGCGTGGAACGACAGCGTTCCGATCTACCGCCAGCTTCGCGATCGCGTGGTGGCGATGATCCTCGACGGCGAACTCAAGGAAGGCGAGGCGGTACCGTCGGTACGGCAGGTCGCCGTCGACTACCAGATCAATCCGTTGACGGTGTCCAAGGCGTATCAGGACCTGGTCGACGAAAGCTTGCTCGACAAGCGTCGTGGACTCGGCCTGTTTGTCGGCGAGGGCGCGCGCGAACGCCTGCTGCAACTGGAACGCGAACGTTTCCTGCGCGAAGAATGGCCGCTGCTGCGGGCGCGCCTGGCACGCCTGGACCTCGACCTGAAGACTTTGTTGAACATGGGGGCAGCATGAACGCGGTGATCGAATCCACCGGATTGAGCAAGCGCTACAAGGACAAGATGGCGCTCGACCACTGCGATTTCCGCGTGGAGGCAGGGCGCATCGTCGGTTTGATCGGCCCCAACGGCGCCGGCAAGACCACGGCGTTGAAAGCAATGCTGGGACTGACCTCGTACGATGGCAAGCTGTCGGTGCTCGGACTCGATCCGTTCTCGCAGCGCCACAAGCTGATGCAGGACGTCTGCTTCATCGCCGATGTCGCCATCCTGCCGCGCTGGATCCGCGTGCGCGAGGCGATCAGCTATGTCGAGGGCGTACACCCGCGTTTCGACCGCGCCAAGTGCGAGCGCTTCCTGTCGGCCACCCAGATCAAGTCGCAGAGCCGCGTGCGCGAACTCAGCAAGGGCATGATCGCGCAGTTGCATCTGGCGCTGGTGATGGCCATCGACGCGCGCCTGCTGATCCTCGACGAGCCGACGCTCGGCCTCGACATCCTCTATCGCCGGCGCTTCTACGAGCAGTTGTTGAACGACTATTTCGACGAATCGCGCACAATCCTGGTGACCACCCATCAGGTCGAGGAAATCGAGCACATCCTGACCGATCTGTTGTTCATCAAGGATGGGCGCATCGCGCTGTCGGCGACCATGGACGACGTCGCCGAACGTTACATCCAGGTGCTGGTCGGCGCCGACAAGCTGGAGGCGGCACGCGCGCTGAAGCCGATCGCCGAGCGCAAGATGCTCGGCAAAGGCGCGTTCCTGTTCGACGGGTTACCGCGCGAACGTGCGGCCGAACTCGGCGAAGTGCATCAGGTCGGCGTCGCCGACCTGTTCGTGGCGGTGATGGGCGGAGGTGTGTCGTGACCGGTGCTGCAAAGACGTTCGCAACTCTGATCCAGCGCGAGATCTGGGAACACCGCGGCGGATTCATCTACACGCCATTGATCGTCGGCGGCGTGCTGCTGGTTTTCCTGCTGCTCGGCGCCGGCAGCGCATTCTTCTGGCAGTTGAAGATCGACGGCGCCGACGCGATGGCCGAAGGCGCACTGAAGCTGGCGGAAACCCAGGTGCCGGCCGACAAGCTGCGCCTGGGCGTGGAGGCGTTTCTCTGGGGCACCTCGATGATGTGGCAGTCGGTGATGTTCATCGTGCTGTTTTTCTTCTTCATCGGCTGCCTCTACGACGACCGCCGCGATCGCAGTGTGCTGTTCTGGAAATCGATGCCGGTGTCCGACCTCGAAACCGTGCTCAGCAAGCTGGCCTTCGGCGTGCTGGTGGCGCCCCTGTTCATGATCGCGGCAATGGCGATCTCGCAGATCGTGCTGCTGCTGGTCGGCGGTTTGATGGTCATGCTCAAGGGCGCCAGCGCCTGGAAGCTGATCTGGGCGCACGCCAACCCGTTCCCGATCTGGGGCCAATTGATCGCGGTCCAGGGTGTCCAGGCACTCTATCTGTTGCCGCTGTTCGGCTGGCTGATGCTGGCCGGCAGCTTCGCCCGCGGCAAACCCTTCCTGTGGGCCGTATTGCCGCCGGTGATCTTCGCCATCATGGAGTCTTTCGTCGGCTTCACCACGCATTTCTCGCTGAGCAAGGTGATCTGGGAGTTCATCCTTCGCCGCCTGGCCGCCGGATCCGCGCCGATCACCTTCAGCGCCGACATCGGCGAGGGTTCGATGCAGGCGGGCTTCGCAGGAACCCGCTTCGCCGCCAACTTCGGCGACGTCATGGCGCGCCTCGGCACCGCCGACCTGTGGATCGGCGTCGGCATCGGCGTGGTTTTCCTCGCCGGCGCCGTGTGGCTGAGGCGCTATCGCGACGAGTCGACGAGCTGACGGTGAGCGCTGGTGTTGGTTGTTGGTGTTGGAGGAAGCAGAACGGGGCCGATCCGATGCAGGAGCGACGTGCACGTCGCGACCGCCAGGCCGCGACCTGCCCAGTCGCGACGTACACGTCGCTCCTGCAACAGCGCGGTTGATTTGCTGTTTCCAACACCAACACCAGCAACCAACACCAGGCTCCTCACGCAGCTTGCCAAAAATCCACTCACTTGGCTATAGTGCGCGGCTCTCGCCACGGCGGGAAGTCCATTCGGGGTGTAGCTCAGCCTGGTAGAGCGCTACGTTCGGGACGTAGAAGTCGGAGGTTCGAATCCTCTCACCCCGACCAATTCGAACAGCCGCCTCGGTTCATCGATGCGCCTGGGAAACACAAGAACGCTCCGCTCGCCGGGGCGTTTTTCGTTTGCGGGGTCTCCCAGTATCTTGAATCCGGCCTTGGGCACGGCGTTCAACCCGGCGCCCCGCCCATCGGCAAGCTCACCACGAATCGCGTGCCCTGCCCCGCTACCGTCGTGACCTTGATGCCACCGTCAAGTTCGCGCACGTGGTCCCTTGCGGTTCACGCGCGTCGCCGGATCATGTCGATTGCGACGGTCGGCGGCATCGCCTCGCCTTGACTCTCCCACGAGTGCTCGCCCCCCGCCCTGCAATCGACCCTATGATGATCCGATGAAGCATCCGCGGACATGGCTGTATCCGTTGCTGGCGCTGGCGCTGGTGGTGATGGCTTGGACCGGTCCGCTGGATCGGCTGGCCGAAGACCAGGCGCAGGCCGGCCTCAAGCGTGCGTTGGCCACCTTTGCCGCGGCGCGTGCATTGAACGGCGTGATTTCGGTGGCGCAAGGCACCGAGGTGGCGGTCGAACCCGGCGGCGTTGGCGTGACCTTCGCGCCCGGCCAGATCCTTGATCCCGTCAATGATCTGCTCGAACAGTTCTCGACGCTGATGCTCACGGCGAGCGTGTCTTTCGGCGTGCAGAACGCGCTGATCGCGATCGGCAGATTCTGGGTAGTGTCGTTGTTGCTGACGCTGGTCGTGCTGACCTGGTTGCTGTGGCCTTGGCTGCGCGGCCAGCCGGCGCCGAGATTGCTCGGGCGAATCCTGGTTCTGCTGGTGCTGGTCAGGTTTGCCGTGCCGATTGCCTCGGTCGGCAGCGACAGCGCCTTTCGCTGGTTTTTGACCGAGCGCTACGAGCGCAGCCAGGCGGCGCTGACGCTGAGCGCCACCCAGGTCGACCAACTCGCGGCGCCCGAGCAACCTCCCCCGGCGACCCTGGGAGAACGCGTGCATCGCTGGTGGAACGAAGCCAGCGAGGCGATGGATGTCAGCGCACGCCTCGACGCACTCAAGGAGGCAGCGACGCGGGTCACCGAACATGTGATCGAACTGATCGTGGTATTCCTGCTGCAGACGCTGATCGTGCCCAGTCTGTTGTTGTGGGCGCTGTGGAAATCCGCGCTGGAACTGACGCGACGGCGCGAGGACTGAGGTTTTCTCTTGTCACTTTCGGCAACCACCCGAGCCCATTGGCAGATCCACTTCTGCGTACTGCTGTGGGGCTTCACGGCGATCCTCGGCAAGTTGATATCGCTACCGGCGCTGGGACTGGTGGTGTGGCGCATGCTGCTGGTCACGCTGACATTGGCCTTGCTGCCGCGCGTCTGGCGTGGGCTGGCTCGTCTGCCGCGACGTACGCTGGCAATTTTTTCCGGCATCGGCGTGATCGTCGCGCTGCACTGGCTCACGTTCTACGGCGCGATCAAGCTCGCCAACGCCTCGGTGGCGGCCACCTGCATCGCGCTGGCGCCGGTGTTCCTGGCGCTGGTCGAGCCGTTGTTGACCCGGAAGCGTTTCGAACCGCGCGAACTGATGCTCGGGATTGCCGTGGTTCCGGGCGTCGCATTGGTGGTGGGCGGCGTGCCCGAGGGCATGCGTCTGGGTGTGGCGGTCGGCGCGCTGTCGGCATTCCTGGTGGCGATCTTCGGCTCGTTGAACAAGCGCTACATCGAACATGCCGACCCGCTCACCGTGACCGCCCTGGAACTCGGCGCCGGTGCGTTGTTTCTGTTTCTGCTCGGTCTGGCGCTGCCGATGCTGGGTGATCCGCTGCCGCTGCCATCGGTAAACGATGCGGGCTTGCTTGTGCTGCTCGCACTGGTCTGCACGCTGCTGCCGTTCGCGCTGTCGCTGGTCGCATTGCGTCATCTGAGCGCCTACAGCGCACAACTGGCGATCAACCTGGAGCCGGTTTACGCCATCCTGCTGGCAATCCCGCTGCTCGGCGAACAACGCGAGTTGTCGCCGCAGTTTTACGTCGGCGTCGCCATCATTCTGCTGGCGGTGATCGTGCATCCGTGGACGCGGCGACCGGATCCGCCGTTGCCAGCGTAGGTCATGTTGGCCGCGCAGCGGCCTACGTGACATCGGATCCCATCGTCACGTAGCTAGCTGCGCGAGCAACGTGACCTACTCATGGGACCGCTCAGGCAACACCGCGACGGCCGCCGTCAGCAACGCCTGCAATACCCGCTGCGCCGACTCGGCCAGCGCCGCATCGAAACGCTCCGGATCGCTTTCGTCGAGATAGCTGGCCTGCGCCATTTCCATCTGCACCGCGCTGATGCCCTGCCCGGGTTGCCCGTAGTGGCGGGTGATGTAGCCGCCTTTGAAGCGGCCGTTGACTACATGCGACACGGCCAGGTTCTGCAGTTGCGCCGCGATCGCCTGCTGTACGGCGGCCGAGCAACTGGCACCGTCGGCGGTACCGACGTTGTAATCGGGCAGGCGGCCTTCGAAAAACATCGGGCACTGGCTGCGGATCGAGTGGCCTTCCCACAGCAGTGCGTGGCCGTGCGCAGTGCGGATCGAATCCAGCGCTTTTGCCAACTGCTGGTGGTAAGGCCGCCAATAGCGGTCGACGCGCTCGGCGACGGCGAGTGCATCGGGCTCGCGCTCAGGGAGGTAAATCGACTCACCATTGAACATCACGGTCGGGCACAGACCGGTTTCGCGACGCCCCGGGTACAGCGCCGCGCCGTCGGGAGGACGGTTGAGATCGACTACATAACGCGACCAGCGCGGGCGCAGTACGTGGGCGCCGAATTCGCGCGCGAAGTCGTAGAGATGCGCGACCTGCCAATCGGTGTCCGGCGAGCGCTGCGCGGCCGGGTGCATGGTCGCGGCGATGTCGGCGGGTATCTCGCTGCCATCGTGCGGCAGGCTGATCAGCAGCGGGATCGAGCCCGGCCAGTAGCGGCAGTGCTCGTCGGTATTCCAGGGAGTCCACCAGGGGTCGTGCATGAGTGTGTTCCGGTGAGAGTTACGGTCGCCCCTGGCGGTGCGCCTATTCGCGCATTAAACTGGCGGCGGCATTGCGGAC